>CAYNPN010000010.1:0-41474 GCA_964399085.1 Hadarchaeota archaeon (SeqCode)
CGCACTGGAAGTTGAGAAACTATATCAAGTACAAAGCCAAGTGGGTGGGTATAGAGGTGATAGAGGTGTCCGAAGCGTATACATCTCAACGATGTTCACGGTGTGGTGAGATCGGCGATAGACACAGGGGCAGATTTAGATGCGGTAACTGTGGACTTGAGATAGATAGTGATAAGAACGGCGCTCATAATATAGCTAGACGGGGCATCGGAAAGTACAACGAGACCTCTTCTGATGCCAGGGGTGTTGTGACAACGCCCGAAGCCACTACTGTTGACTCGACCTCTGCAATGCAAGTCGGCGAGGTAGGTGGTAACCTATGCTAAAACGGTCGGGAGCACCTTCCAAATCGCCAGATTTGGTAGGTGAGGATGTCACCAAGAATTATTCAACTCTCCATCGAAGGGGAAACATTTATAAAGGATAAAAATAATAAAATCACTATAAAGTGTGTAAAATAGGTTTGAGATTCCTGTCCCCTGACGTGTCGGGACCGGAGAACTATGCTTCGGGGATATGACTTTCTTTGGGAAATGATTCCCTCGGGGACAGATAACTCAACCCATCCCGAGGTGTGAAAAAATGGAAACAAAATCAAAAGATATGAAACAAACGAGTGCTACCTTCCATTCAGAGGAAGGATGCCCTGCTTGTGGTGGAAATAGTTTAGTGAGAGATTACAAGAACAATACTCTAGTCTGTGGAACTTGTGGTAGGATAATCCAGGAGGATATCAAGGACCAGGGTCCTGAATGGCGTGCTTATAATCAGGAGGAAAGAGACAACAGGAAACGGGGAGGTCCTCCCGTTTCAGAAACTATCCATGACAAGGGACTCTCCACACAAATCGACTGGAAGGACAGCGATAGCAAGGGGAAGGATCTATCACCCGAGCGTAAATCTCAGATGTACCGCCTCAGAAAGTGGCATAAGAGAAGTAAAATAGAAGGTCAGAAGGATCGTAATCTAACGATAGCATTTTCCGAAATAAACAGGATAGCCTCACAACTTGGTTTGCCGAAAAGCGTTCAGGATGTCGCCAGTAGGATATACCGTAGCGCGGTGGATGAGGATCTAATCAGGGGGCGCTCAATAGAAATGATCGTCGCAGCGGTAATGTACATAGCGTGCAGGGAATCCCAAATCCCCCGAACTCTGGACGAAATAGCGGAGTACAGTTCATACGACAGACGAGATATCAGCAGGAGTTATAGGTCCCTGCTTCAGGAGCTGGACATACATCTGGATCCGGTCGATCCCGTCAATTTCGTAGCAAGATTTGGTAGTGATCTCGATGTATCGGGGGAGACCCGGAGCAAAGCAATAGAAGTAATGAAGAAAGCAAAGGAGAATAATTTGACTGGGGGTAAAAGCCCGAAAGGAACCGCAGCCGCAGCTCTGTATATCGCCTCGATAATGAACGGGGAAAAGAAATCACAGAGGCAGATTGCGGAGTCGACGGGGATAACCGAGGTTACCCTGAGAAATAGATACAAGGAAATGGTCAACGAGTTGGATATCAATCTCGATATCTAGCTGAAAAGCAGAAAAACGGGGCGTCCTTCTCTATTCTTATTTTTATTAGACCTGAAGATTTCTTCTGGGAGAAATAGAGAAAAAGTTTAAATCTACCTTCTCTGGGTGAAAGAATTTAAACCCATCACTGATGAATTTGCAGGGGGAGTTGGGTGAATCGAAAGGAGAATTTGAGAATTGTAGGTGGGATTCTCGCCATTATCTTAGTTTTTTTTGTAGTATATTTTGCTCTTACTTGGATATCAAATTTTGAAATATGGCACGGGGTTCCTAGATTAATCCTAATCCTCCTTCCCTTGATCGGGGGTTGGGGACTGGCCACAGTGGCAGGTAAAAATCTTCTTGAAGGAAAAAGGAGTCTAGCAGTTGCTACAGTTTCCCTATTACTCATAATTTCTTTATCCTATCTGGGTGGATTTCCATTTTTGAAAAATATAGGTCCTGGATCCGATTCGCCGGGGGGAAACATTCCTGACAATGAAAATTTATCGGGGACGGAACATACTTTGTTTAAATATAAAGCCTCCTTTCAATACCTGAGCTCGGCGGATAATGGACCGATAGAAAAAGATCTATTTCTAGTTTTTCCGTGCCCAAATCTTGGAAATAAACCAGCTTTGAGTGAAGATAATCTATTTTGGCAATTATGGGCATCGGAAGAGGAAAACGGGGAGAATATATTATATTTGGAGATGGAGAATAGTATAGGAAAAAAATTCATCTCTCCTCGAAAGCGATCTCCCGATTTCCTACCACCCTTTTTAGAAAACACATCTCACGGACCTAAGATATGGATACAATTTCATTCTGGTTTTCCCAAACCGGAAAATGCTCTTTATAAAGGTGAAAGAGTCGTTATTATCGGGAAATTTTCAGTTCAAGAAAATAAAACTGATTATTTAAGGATTAGTAACGACAAGGGGGAAATATGGGCTTCTATTGCTGGCTACTCAAAAAATGAATTCATGGAAATTAATGGTAGAGTCCAAGTAAACCTATCCGAGAAAGAAAATGGCAAATTTGAAACAATATCAAACTATATCGGTACTGAATGGAAATTACTTCCTAATAAATGGGAAGGTTTTAGACTCGATAATTAATAATCCTGAGACTTCTATTCAATTAAATCCTTTTAGGTTGGATTATTTCCCTTTCTGAGCAATTTAAAATTCTTATACGCCAAACCTTGGTTATTTGTTGAATCTCGAGCAGTCTTTGTTTCAGCTAAATATCCTTGCGCTTCAGCTCTTATATCCATTTTCCACTCCAGGGTCTCGTAGGTGAAAAGGGAAAATTCGTAAAGGTAATTTAGAGGCCATGCTGCCTTGTACCTCCCGCTGGGCATTCCGTATTCAGTTAAATTTTGCATATCTACCCGAATGCTAGCATCATCAGAGCCATGGAGAAGTAGTTCATTAGTTTCCTCATCCCTCAACTCCCCTTTCACACCCACCAATTTCTTGTTCACGGTGGATGTTTTCCCCTCCATATCAGGTTTTTCATCAGCCTCAACAACGTTTACTATAGAGTTCTCCATCGGGGGTTTTTGTTCGGTATCAATCGATAGGTCGTGGCTTTGAGTTTCTACCACTCTCCCGTTATTATCCATCGCCTCAACCACAATTCGGTCCTCCTTATTTCTTATATCATTATCAAGCTTCAGTGTGAGGGGGGTAGAAATCGAGGGATTTAGGTCGAAATGTTTCTTCTCAAGCGTAATATCTATCTCATTCGCCTGGATTTTGAGATGAGCTCTCCCATCATATCCATTCCTAGAAATTATTTCGACATTGCCTACATTTTCCCGTTTATCCAAAAAATAATCAGTTATTCGATAGGTCTTCCTGCGGCAGCGAGTATATTCGACTTCCTCATAGACTGGAATTCTCTTATATCCGGTTTCATACAGGAACTTAAATCGATAGGGAATTAAAACTCTTGCCTGTGTTCCTCCGCTCGACTGAATGTATTTTCTCCTCCAATCTGAAAATCCCTGAAAATATTGAAATCCTTTGGGAAAGTCCTGAAAAGAATTCTTTTCCATTTCGTAATTTGTGACCGTCCCATAACTTTGGTAATAATCGAACCAAAAACTCTCGTTTCGAGATCTAAAATTCCTCAGTTCTCGGCTACTTTTTTCGCTGAGATAATCCTTCATTTGACTTATATAGTAATAAGGACTACCAGTTCTTATCGAATAATTAGGTTTATTCTGGTAATGATCCACAACCCTCATGGTATCGGTAAATTGCTCGACCCCGACATATTCGTAAGAATTTTCGATCCAGTCCCTCCTGATAGAACCAAAATTTTCGAGAAAATTGATATCGAATGGGTGATAATCTATCCCTATAGTAAGAAATTGATATCCTCCTGCCTCAATAGAACCTCTTATTTTCCTATTCTCATAGCCAGTTTTGGAAACGCTTAATTCGTAAACGATATTTTCATTATCATAATTATCCTCATTGGAAAGAATTTTTGAAAAATGTCCTGACTCATCTGTTTTCATATCAAAGGATTCGGATTTAGAGGGTATCTTTCCCCGAACGTGGGCATTTTCTACTCTTTTTCCCACTTCATTATCTATCACAATGCCTTCAATAACAGTGGGGGTAGAAATTACATAATCTACATAATCTTTGTTAAACTTCCCAGAATTATCCTTTGACTCTGTCAATGGGGGAGAAAAAAGGAGTAGGAAAGCTAAGAGAGGGACCAAGTATACAAGGTTATTTTTCATCTTTTCTTTGCCTTGTTCTCTTTGTTCGGCTATACCTTCTCGCAAAATCAAATAAGAGTTTCTACCAAAAAGGAAGTAATGCGTTCCTGTTCTGTCGTGGCTATACTCAGACTTCATTTTCTCTAGATAAGGGTTTTGGTGGGCTAGCTATCAACAGAATACATTTATCGCATATTTGTCGGAGTGTTTTTGGAGCAACAATATTTTGCTCATAATAATCCTGAACACTTGGAAGAATGTCCCAAGTTATATAACTAAACTCTATTTTGCCAGAATCCTCCTCTTCGTTATCAACTTCTTGAAAAGACTCCTCGACCTTCCGAAAAAAGTTTTTTTGGGAATCCCTGAGCTCCCTTGTAGTTTTAGGGAAAGACCTTCCGTTTTCCAACTGTTCTTTAAACAATTTCCCGGATTTAAAGGATAGCTGCCTATATAGTCTGAGTACATTTTTTATATTCATCCAATTGGAGTAAACCGTGAAATTCTCTAGGGTATGCACGCCTATTTCTTCAGAAACACGATCTATTAGATTTTCATCAAAGGTTAGGATAGGTAATTGTAGATGAGCGGCCAGAATTAATCCTCGAAGATCGGTCAATGCGACCTGATGATCCGTATCAAACATTATCTGTCTACTTATCTCATCGTAAAGGTCCGGTAGATGAATAGGGTATATCTTTCTTTCCCTAACTAGGGGATTTATCAAGCTATATTTAACCCTCTGATTTCTTACCTCGATAAGCTTAGACCTCGATAGCCAAGAATAAGTTGGGCTTGGTATGTACAACCCACAATTGGAAAATAGTTCCTGTGCTATATCTAAGAATTCCGTTTTGGATAATACGCTTATGTCACAGACCGTTCCAAAGTCACTTATGGGCAACTTTTCCTCCCAGCACTCATTGATTGTAGGGGCTATTTAAAGAGAAAATTGTTCTGTGGGCAACCACTGTTTCGGCACGGAGAATTTACCAAGGCTTAAGCCCTTTGAAACGGCCTTCTAGAAGATCTACATCGGATATCCAAAGTTTCAGCGTATTTAATCGTGGCTTCT
This sequence comes from Hadarchaeota archaeon (SeqCode), assembly GCA_964399085.1. Classification (GTDB taxonomy): domain Archaea; phylum Hadarchaeota; class Hadarchaeia; order Hadarchaeales; family JAGGTB01; genus CAYLJV01. Next base: position 5,334 of record CAYNPN010000010.1, read on the forward strand.
ACTTCACCCTCCTTCGACCGTCGGTTACATATCCACTACTTCGCTAGAGCTCATATCCCGAACCTAATACATCTAATAAATTTAATCTACGGAAAAACGAATTACTTCAACCTCCGTCCCGCCATTAATCGCTTCCGGGTCTATCGAAACTTTTCCGTTATGTACCAAACATTCCTCCCTTCACATTTTCAATATAGAACAGCTGAAAAAGAAGAGAAAACTGAAAGCCTTGAACCAGCTGATTAGAAATGTGATTCCCAGAAAAAGTTTCAACTTTCCGATTTTCAGGTTCACACAGTGTATTTCCCGTTAAAGGATTTCCTAATCATCCTTATCCTCTTGAAGCCCGTACCTAGTCGAGCCACTGATCATTTTACCGATAATCCGTTCGAAATCAATATCCGTATCCTCTCCATCGATAAGGTCCCTCGTCGATTTGAGGACGTGTAGACCTATCTCGATCATGTCCTCCTCGAGTTTCTCCTTGACCTTCTCGTCGACCTTAACGTGCTCTCCTTCGAGGGCTTTGGCGATTATGGCGAGCAAGGCTCCGGTCAGGATCTTGCCTTCCCTTCGGCCCTCGTAGAAATCTCTCATGATCGAGTAAACCGAAAACTCCATAGAGCTCGAAATCGCGCCCATCCTGCGGAAGGACTTCAGCCTCGGCTCCATGATCTCCCTGGAAGGGGAATGATGGGGAGACTCCTTGAAGTAAAGGTCGTCCTTGACGTGTATGGTGCCTGTCCAGAGGTCTTTCTCGAACTCGTAGTCATGGCTCTCGGCTACATCGAGAATTATCGGGAGGATCTCCGGGCTCGAGAAGGCAGGGAACTCGGAGGCGACAACGGCAGAGGTCGTGCTCTCATCCCTGATCGCCCCGGTGGGCACGACGATATCGCCCGGTTCCACGTGGGGCTGGAGCGCTCCGGCGGTCCCGAGCCTGAGCAAAGTGATTGGTCCATCCGCCGCCTCGATGGCCTCGGGGAGCGTGATCGCCGCGCTCGCAGGACCCATGCCCGTTGCAAAGGCCGAAACGGGGACGTCATGGTACTCCCCGTGGACGACGGTCAAACCCCTTTCACCTTCCTCAATTTCGGCGCCCTCCAAAAAATCGGAAATCTTTTTCACTCGCCCGGGAGATCCCGCGGACAGAATATTGGGATTGATCTCATCGATTTCGAGATGGTACTGCTTCTCGTCGCCGGACCCAAAGGTTATCGAATCGATGTTCCTCACCCCACACTGGCTCTGGTCAAGAAGACCTATTAAGAATACTGGACATCCTGATAATTAGTCTAGAATTATGGAGGTGGTTGATATATCTGAGAAAGGAAAGAAGGACATTGTAGAGGTTACCCTCACCGTCGACGTAAAATTAGACGACAGTATAATGGAACTCATTGAAAGTATCAGTTCGAAGTACAAATCAAAGTATGAAGAAAAGGAAAGTAAATCGGAAGAATGATTTTGATTGAAACTAATTAACTTCGTGAGTAATTAAAAACTCAAGGAGCTATTTCTATCGGAAGATTTTCATTTTCCAAGTACAAATCGGGGGGCTCGAACCTAGTGGAAATGGCCCGGATGTTTACCCCTCTCTCATTTGCCTCGTTCAGTAAATCCGCGAACTCCGGATCTACCTCCCTGAATGGTTTTAATCTTTCGGCATCCTCTCTCTGAACGACGAAGACTACGTAATTATCCAATCCCTCTCTCTGTAGCTCTGTCAAATCTTCTACATGTCTCCTCCCGCGCTCGGTCGGTCTATCAGGGAATTTTGCCGTCCCCTCCTCGACATGAGTACAAGATTTAACTTCCACGTAAGATCTGGTGCCATCCACTTCGTTTTCAAGCAGAAAATCAGCCCTGCCCCGGCCGGGGAGTGAAGGTTCCCGGGAAATCACATTGTATTCGCGGAATTCAGGAAGTATCTCCTTCTCCAAAATTTTGCCGAAGACGGTATTTGCAAAAGCTGACTTGACCGTCACATAGATGCCCCCTACTTCAATGGCAAACGCACTGTAGTCGGTCTTCCTGTCCTCCCCGGGAGCGAATTCGCAAAGGACATTTTTTCCCGAATCGATCACCGTGCTGAGGGCTCCGGGATTGGCTAGGTATACCTCTTCAGAACTGGAGTCAAATTTGACCCGGAGGATGAACCTGTTCGGCCTATCGAGGATCTTGCCTTCCTTCAACTCGCCCTCATGGGACAGAATCAAATCGCTCATGATTCTCATCGATCGATATCTAATCCAGATAACTATCCAGTTTCTTTTCGAGTTCCTCGGTTTGAGCCAGACCTATCTGCTTGTCCACGGGTTCTCCGTCCTTGAAAAAAATCATGGTGGGGATGCTCGCGATTCCAAATTTTTTGGGGACCCTCCGATTCTGATCGACATTCATCTTCCCGAAGACGGCTTTGCCGGAGTATTCTGCCGCAAGTTGCTCTATAATCGGCTCCATCCTCTTGCAGGGTCCGCACCATTCGGCCCAGAAGTCGACTACGATTAAGGGATACTTATCGATTGTCTCCTGGAAATTTTCATCAGTCAGCTCTATAGGAGTTTCCGGAAAGTCCTGTTTCTCCTCTTGGGCCATAATTTCCTCCATCTTTTCTTTCTTGAGCCGCTCTAGCTCCTCGTCTCCCTCCTCACTCATTCTCATCACCTACCAAATCCCCATTCTCGGACAATCGCTCGAGAAGAACTTCTCTGACCAAATTGCAGGCCTGAACGATTTTGGGGTTGGCAATTTCGTAGTAGACATTTGCCCCTTCCTTTCGCGTCTCCACCAGATCCCTCTTCCTGAGCTCGGCGAGGTGCTGTGATAGGTTTGCCTGTCTTATTCCCACGTCCGAAACGAGCTCGGACACAGTCTTCTCCGTATCCTGCAAGTTTTCGATGATCTTCAGCCTCTTGGGGTTTGAGAGCATTTTGCACAGATCCGCGTGTAGTTCGTACATTCTCTCTTCTCTTTCTTTCTCAGCCATTATACATATTCAAATATTCGAATATATTTATTATTTTCCCCTACCGGAACAAACAGTATTATTAATCAATCTCTAAAGAGGGAAAAACGGTCCTTTATGGAGAAATATGACGTTCTAGTTGTGGGAAGCGGCGCCGGGATGAACATAGCCTCCAGGGCCGTCAGCGACGGAAAGGAAGTCGCCCTAATCGACAGGGACTCCCTCGGAGGAACTTGTCTAAATAGAGGATGTATCCCCTCAAAAGTCATGGTCTATCCCGCCGATGTGATACAAGAAGCTAAAGAGGCCGAAAAGCTAGGGGTCAACTTTTCCGAAATAGACGTCGATTTTAAAAAAATCATGGAGAGGACTAGAAAGAGTTATCTGCCCGAACGGAGGAGAATGGAAGAAAGCGTGAGTGAGACCGAAAATCTCACCTTTTACGACGATGTCGGAAGATTTGTCGACGACTACACGATGGAGGTATCCGGAGGGGAGATAAAGGCAGAGGAAATTTTCCTCTTCTCTGGAGCGAGGCCACTAATCCCACCAATAGATGGAATCGAAGAAACTGAATATTTGACCAATCGAAATATTTTCGATATCAACGAAAAGCCGGAAAGTATGATAATTATCGGGGGAGGCTACACCGCCGTCGAATTCGCTCACTTCTTCGACGCGGTGGGTACCGATGTGACAATTCTGGAGCAGATGGACCGTCTGCTCACTCCTCATGACCCCGAGATATCAGCTCTCTTAGAGGAAGAATTATCCTCTCGAATGGACATTCTGACTAACCATAGGGTAAATGAAATAGGGGAGAAAAATGGAGAGAAGTACGCCGTAGGCGAGAAGACAGAATCGGGTGATAAAGTCGAGGTAGATGGGAAATCCCTTCTCGTCGCGACGGGAAGAAGATCGAACGCCGATCTGTTGGAAGTCGAAAACACCGGGGTCGAGACCAACGAAGGTGGATGGATCACATCAAATGAATATTTGGAAACTACCAAGGAGAACATCTGGGTCGGAGGAGATGCGACGGGGAAACACATGTTCAGGCATGTGGCTAATTATGATGCCGCGGTGGTATGGCACAACGCATTCACCGATCATAAGATGAAGACCGATTATCACGCAGTTCCCTCGGCTGTCTTTACCCGCCCTCAAATAGCTTCCGTCGGAATGACAGAAGAAGAGGCGAAGAAGGAACATGGAGAAGTCTTGGTGGGTAAATCCGAGTATAGAGACACTGCAAAGGGGTATGCAATGGGTGACCAAAATGGTTTCTGTAAGATATTAATCAATCCCGAAACCGGGGTTATTTTAGGAGCGCACATTGTCGGGTCTTTCGCTCCTATCCTAATCCAAGAAGTTATCAACCTTATGTACACAGAAAATAGATCCGTTGACCCTCTTTACGATGCTCTACATATCCATCCATCACTCTCCGAAGTTGTGAGCTGGTCACTGAATAACTTGGAAAGGGTTTGACACTACTGGTCTTTTCCCTTCTCCTGATTTTTCATTCGTAAACCATATTATTCTAACCGAGTTTACGAATCTTCATCGTTTGAAACACGTTGAAAAATCCAAGCAAACGAAATTTAGGAAAAACCGAGGAAATTCCTACTTCACTCTCTCGTGCTCAAGAGCATCTATGGTACATTCTTCCTCGCATCTAAGGCAGTAAGCGCATTGGTGGGGTGAGGAGACGGCTGGCTTCTCATCCAGCGGAATTAACACATTCTTGTTACATGCCTCTACACATTTCAAGCAGCCTAAACAGTCATCATAATCGATTTTTATCTTCATTTTTATCCCCTTGACCCAAATCGAAAATTATCTTAAAATCTCGGGAGGAGATTAAACCAGTTTCACTTTCTCTACTTCGGAGAATTTCTCCTTCAGCTCATCCTCTATCAAAATTCGTATTCCTTCATTGGGGATTCCACAGCCTGTACAACCGGAAGGAGAACCCGTTGAACAGCCTCCAGTGGGGCTCGGAAAATCGGGACAGGAGTCATCAAGTTCAATTCTAACTATTCCACCATCCTCCAAGGATACGAATCTAAAGTCTACACCAGCGGGCTGAAATTGAGATTTGATATTATTAACTACTTCTTTAACCTCTTTCTCTTCCATTTTTCTGATTCCTCCAAAGGATTGACTCAAGCGAGGATTCCATCCTTAAATAATTTCCTCGACCTTTTCCTTTAGCTGATCCTCGGGCAAGGCTCCGACTACCCTATCTACCTCTTCTCCATCCTTGAAGAATATAGTCGTAGGTATGCTTGCGACTCCATATTCCGATGCTGCATCCCTTGCATTATCGACATTTACTTTTCCGAAAAACGCCTTATCTGCATATTCTTCGGCCAATGAATCCATAATTGGTTCCATCCTCTTGCAGGGTCCGCACCATTCGGCCCAGAAATCAACTACCATGGCGGAATTTTCCTCTTTGGCTGATTCCAATTCATCTCCGGTTAAGTCCTTTGGTTCATCTTCAGACATATTAAAACCACCTCTTTTCAAATTCTATCTGCAACACGAACAGGTCGAACTAAACCCAGACGAATTTGTACCTGTGCCTTCACAAATTTTTTGTCCCTTCTCATAAATATCCATCCAACAGTCTCTACAAACCATTATTTTTCCATGCTCCTTGTGGTTGACCTGAATACGGCTGCCTTCATTACCGCAAATTTCACATCTTCCCATTTTTTAATCCTCCTTATATTCAAATATTCGAATACACTTATATAATTTTCCGTTTAATAACTTCATTACATCACCATCCGAATATTAATATGGACCGATTTTATATTCTCAAATAACAGTTTAATACGATTGTTCGGTAGGGAATTATCCTACCCGGAAACTAATATTAAGTCAAAAACGAGGAAGAATATGGCTGAAGTTGAAGAAGAAGCTGAAGAAAAAGAAGGGAAAGCAAGGATATGCTTCACTCTATCCCATGAAATCGCCGATGAACTCAGACAACTTAAGGCCGAAACCAACGTCCCGATATCAAAGCTTATAGAAATGCATTTTACGGATCCCGCGAAGTACGCTCTTTTGGTTAAGGATTTCTTGGGCAAATCGAAAAGCTTGGAAACTGACGAGAAGGACGTTAAAATAATCGAGAAACTGCTCCTCACCATGGGTATAGACCGAGGAACGATTAAAGAAATCATGAAAAAAATCGAGGAAAATATGGAATGAAGATATGCCTAGACAAATCGTCTGTCCGAAAACAATAGCCGTGATTAAATCTCCTTATAACCTATAATTCGTCTTTCTTTTTCTGAATTGATTTAAGCCATCTCTGATAGACCTCATCATCGCGGGTGGGGGGGACACTCAGTGAACTCTTAGTCATCGGTTCGCCTGTTTCTTCGTGGGGCTTCCTCTCCAAGGTGCCCCGGTTTTTCTCAATCTCTCTCGCATCTTTCGCCAATCTCGCCGCCTCCTCCGCCATTTCGTGGGCGCTCGCAACAAGTGGGACATATTCATCGGGGTCATCCAGAACGAAGCAAGCTTGCTGGTTTATCTCAGCAATTTTTTCGGCCAGCTCGTAAGCAGCCATTGCTTTAACTCTCGCATAAGGATTCTCAAAGTCGGAGTTTTTCCGAACGGTTTCAACGTCAATAACCTTTTGAGGAACAGGGGGATTAATGCCTTCTTTCAATCCCAGTATGAGCTTATCGATGTCTTGGTGGAGAATCCGGTAAACCCCGGTAATGGCCAGCACTTTTATTATGTTTGAATTGAAAATCGCCATCTCTATCGGATCCAGAAATTCCCTTCTCGCACCAATTAATGGATCACCCGAGATTATCTCATAACCTAATTCCTGATCTTCAATCTCGTCCTTCACACTCTTTGCTGGGCTATCAGAAACCACAACTCCAGGAATATTTCTCTCGGACATTATTTCTCTAGCTTTAGATGGCCCTGGAGCTCCCGCATTAGGAGATAAGAAAACCAAAAAATCTGGATCGAATTCAAAAACCTTATCAAAAGCACTCTCCACCTCATCGACATCCATTTTTGAACCTGTCGTGAGAGTACGAACGCTGATGTCCTTTCTATCGCCAAGTTCATCGAGAAGAAGTTCAAATAGTGGGGAAGCACCTATATTGCCACATTTAAAAATTCCAGTCTTTACTCTATCCAATAATAACCCCTCGATATTAGGGTCCTTTCTTTTCATGCCCTTGCTTAATCTTCCAGTGTGTCTAGCCAGCTTTCGTAGACTTCTCCATCGGTTGTAGGCGGTACTCTCAATCGGCTTTCTCGCACGGAGCCGGAAGTTCTCCCCGTGGTAGAGCTTTTCGAGTCTTCTCCCTCCGACTCTTCAAGAGTGTCTAGCCAGCTTTCGTAGACTTCTCCATCGGTTGTAGGCGGTACACTTATCGGTTTTTTTGGAGGATTAATTTCGGTTACCTTCTCCGGTTCCTCTACAAGCTCCGAAACCCTTTCCTCGAGCTCGGAGATTTCCTCCTCCAGAGCATCGTTCTCGGTGAAATAACAGCATTCGTCAAGAACTGACCTGGCAGTTTCCAGCCTGCTCACCACATGTTCCATCCCTTCTCTCATAGGTTCAGAAATTTTTAACCCCTCATTTATTCCTAGGGGGCAACTGGTATATATTATTTATCATATCAGTATTACGAATATTTTTTTATTTATGAGTATGATATATATAGATATGGAAATGGCCGGAACTAGATCCGGATCTCCCCTTATAAATGGAAGCGGAAACAAGAAGCTCGAAAGAAGTGAATCCCGCAGGACCAATCAAAAAATATTGTCCAGGAGCGTGTTTCTATGACTACTTCAACGGGAATGGAGTGCTCAATATCCATCAGATCCATAAAATGTGATGGTTGTGGCAGTTGTATCGAGATTTGTCCGGAAAACGCTATCTCAATTCATGACCCCAGTTTTGTCGACCAAGAAAAGTGCTCTTGTTGTGGTAAGTGCGTGGAAGTCTGCGATGCTAGAGCCCTGGCTATGAAGAATAGCGGCATGCTCTAATACTACGGCGGGCTAGAATATCAGAGTCGGCTCTTCTCCCGTTAGAGTAGTTGATTTTACGGCAAGGTTCCGCGATTTCAGGTGCTAAAAACGAAATATTTCCTTGGCAGCTTCAATTTTCAATGAACTGTGACTTATTAAGGTCCTATTATAACATTTGTCACCGTCTCTCTAACTCCCTCTATATTCCTAATTTTGTTCATGAGAACCCCCAAAATTCGTTTTAAATCCTCACCTTCGGCCATAGCCATGATGTCATGGGGACCAGTGATTATTGCTGCCTTTTTGATATGTTCCATATTTCCAATTTCCTCGCAGACTTCCACCATAACGCCGGGATCAGTAGTCACCAAGATTAGAGCTTCGGCCAAAAAATCTACCCCCATTATCTTTTCTAAGACCTATTCTATAAAAAAAGGAGGAAATTGTGAGAGGTCTAGGTCCGGCATGAAGAAAAGTGCAGCATGCGAAGAGAGCTAAGCTTGGAGATTTCAAATCTTCACTCCCTAAAATCGTGCGGAATCGCAAAAAAGAAATAAGTCCAAAAAACCTACCCATCAAACAAGATGTCGGAAGACGAACTTGATTTAATAATAATCGGAGGTGGACCGGCAGGGCTAACGGCAGGAATTTATGGAGGTAGAAGCGGTTTAGAAACCCTAATCCTCGAAGGGGAGGCCGCAGGGGGGAACGTAACTGACGCCCCGACCATAGACAACTATCCGGCCCTGGAGGAGATAAAAGGAATGGATTTGGCCGAAAAGATGAAGAAGCACGCCTCGAAGTATGTGGAAATAAATGAAGCTAAACCCGTAAAAAAAGTCGAAGTCGAGAAAACCAAAAGAGTTGAAACTAATAAGGAAGAATACACTGCGGATGGTATCATTATTGCCACGGGTACGGAATACCGCAAGTTGGGTGTTCCAGGGGAGGAAGAATTCGCCGGAAGTGGAGTGTCCTACTGTGCCACATGCGACGGCTTTTTCTTCAAGGATAAATCCGTCCTCGTCATTGGGGGTGGAAACTCGGCAGTCGCGGACGCCTCCCACTTACTGGACCTAGGATGTGATGTAACTCTAATCCATAGAAGAGACGAGCTCAGGGCCGAAAGGGCGTTGCAGGATTCTTTCTTTGAAAAGGGTGGAGAGATCCTTTGGAACACAGTGATAGAAGAAATAAGGGGAGGGGAAAAGGTAGAGAGCGCGAAAATTAGGAATACAGAAGATGATGAAGAATCCGAAATTGATATAGATGGCGTCTTCATTTCAATCGGTGAGAAACCCAAAACAGAGCTGGCAGAAAAAATCGGGGTAGAAATCGGCGAAGGTGGATATATCAAGGTCGATGAAAATCAACGGACAAATATATCCGGAGTTTACGCCGCCGGAGATGTAACGGGTGATCCGAAGCAGGTTATAGTCGCCTGCGCTGAGGGGGCAAAAGCAGCGCTTTCAGCTTACGAGGATATCAAAAATCCCTATTGGGCTGAATAAGTCTTATTGAAAAAATAATCTAACTATTTCTTCTAGGAAACAAAGCCCTCCCAGATTCTTGAATAGTTATCGGATTCACCGCAAATAGCAAGGAAATATGGGGGATTACTGAAACCAAAAAAATAGATATGTGGTAAAATTTTTAGTTGTTGAAAGAAATGTGTAGAAAACCGAAAGATAGAGTTAAGAGGTCCTGGAAAGTAGAAAATTAGGAGGGAAAACGATGAACAAAAAGGAAGCCATCCTCCCCACGTTTGCATTGGTCCTAGCGCTATTATCCGTCTTGGTCTCCTCTTTAAATATGGGTCTTGAGAAGAACGTCTTCATGCTAGCTTTTCTCACCGTCGGCTTATTACTAGCCATTCTCTTCCAGACATATCGAGGGGAAGAAATAATAGAACTTACCCAGATTCTCGGGAACAAAAAGATAACGAGTATTTTTGCCGTGATAATTATCATATCTTTAGCTTTACTCATTCTCCCAGAATCGATAAAAAGTGGACTAATCAATTCCGGACCTCAATATATTAAAAATGGAATCGTAATAGGGAGTATTCTCTCTTTAGGAGCTATTGGACTTACTACTGTCTACAAAATACTCGGATTTCCTAACTTTGCACACGGTGATTTTTTGACCTTTGGAGCCTATATTGTCTTTTTTGGCCTATCCCTCAATTTACCTATAATTTTGTCCGTAATCTTTGCAGTAGCGGCCAGTATAGCCCTCGTAACAATTCTAGAAAAATCTCTTTGGAAACCCTTACGGGAAAAAGGGGCCGGGAATATTACAATGTTAATCGCCTCCATAGGTTTAGCTCTATTCTTAAGAAACCTCATACGTTTTCTCTTCGGAACGGAAACTCATACGTATCCATTTCCCGTAATCAAGGCAACTGAATTCTTTGGAATATCGATAACTATTGATGAAATAATAATATTGGTTTTCTCGATGGCCCTAATGTCTCTCGTGTATCTTCTGCTAAAAAGAACCGAAATAGGAAAGGCCATGAGAGCCCTCTCCGATAATAAAAGCCTTGCTAAAGTCTCAGGAATAAACGTGAACCGCGTGATTCTATTTACTTGGATAATTGGTATAAGCTTAGCAGTAATCGCTGGTTTCTTTTACGGAATCTATACAGTTGTTAACCCGAGAATGGGTTGGTCCTTATTAATTCCCCTTTTTGCCTCAGTCATTGTAGGGGGAATAGGAAATCCTTATGGAGCAATGCTGGGGGGGATGATCGTCGGCATTTCCCAGGAGTTCAGCATTATTTTCATTCCGGCTGAGTATAAACCGGCAGTTAGCTTCGTTCTGATAATAATTCTCCTCTTATGGAAACCGGAGGGATTAATGGGGGGCTAAAGTGATGGGACTTATCAGTTATCTCATACCCGTATCAATGACGATAGGAATTTTCACAATATTCACCCTAGGACTTAATCTAAAATGGGGATTTTCCGGCTTACTTGACATTGGACACGTAGCCTATCTCTCTATAGGAGCTTACACTACTGTTCTCCTCAACCTAAATGGAGTAGGTCTATTCTTCGCAGTATTGGCAGGAATTATCCTAGCTGGTCTAGCAGGAGGCTTGCTCGGGTTCCCCGCTCTCAGATTAAAAGACGATTATCTCGCAATAGTCACTCTTGGTTTTGCCGAAATTCTGAATATTATCATAAAAAATGAGGTGTGGCTTACCAATGGTTCGGCAGGTCTGATCGGTTTCGCGAAACCTTTTGAAGAATTAGTAACATCTGCTTCCTACGACTACGTGTTGCTAGCACTAGTTTTGGCATTTGTAATTATAGTTTACTTCGGTCTGGAAAAATTAGTCAAATCTCCCTGGGGAAGGATTCTAAAATCAATTCGGGAGGATGAAGTCGTGACGGCAGCAATGGGTAAAAATGTGTTTAGTTATAAAGTTCAATCTCTAGCCCTGGGTTCAGCCATTGCTGGCCTAGCAGGAGCACTGCTAGCATTTAAAGTAGGTTATATCAATCCAGCTACTTTCATACCAATGTTAACATTCTATGCCTGGATAGCGGTAGTTCTGGGAGGAAGCGCAGATAATCGGGGGTCGGTGCTAGGAGTTATCATAGTATGGGGTTTACTTCGCAAAGGATCGAGACACCTAACCGGCTACATTCCACTAGAATCCTTCCAAGTGGCAGCAATAAGAATAATGATAATTGGAATAATACTAATGATATTAATGAGATTTAAACCTGAAGGAGTACTCGGAGATAAAGAGGAGTTGTCACTCTAGGGGTGTGAATGATGGCCATCCTGCAGATAGAGGAAGCAAGAAAACATTTCGGCGGAATTAAAGCGGTGGATGACGTTTCCCTCAAACTCGAAAGTGGTGAAATCGCAGGTTTGGTGGGATCTAATGGAGCAGGTAAAACTACACTTTTCAACTTAATTACTGGTTTTCTTCCCCTAGACTCGGGGAAAATCTTCTTTGATGGGGAAAGAATTGATGGCCTCCCTCCTTATAAAGTAATCCGCAGGGGTGTGGCTAGGACTTTCCAAATTACCAGAGCATTGTCCAGAATGACCGTAATGGAAAATATGTTGCTTGGACCGAAAAATCAGACAGGTGAATCATGGTGGAGAATATTCGTTCAAACCGGGAAAGTCCGGGAGGAGGAGGAAGAATATAAAGAAAAAGCCCATTCAATACTGGAATTTTTTGAGCTTTACGATGTGAAAGATGAATACGCAGCCGCTCTATCAGGGGGGCAGAAGAAGCTTCTGGAGCTTGCCAGAACTCTAATGCTCGATCCTGACTTAATACTGCTCGACGAACCATTCGCCGGAGTCAATCCCACTCTCGAAAACAAGCTCGTTGATTATTTGCAAAGATTGAGGACCGGTGGATTAACCTTTCTTGTAATAGAACACGATATGCCATTAATCGATGAATTAGCGGACCATATCTTCGTTATGAATGATGGGAATATAATCGCAAACGGAAGCCTAGGGGAAATCAAAGAGGACGAAAAGGTTCTCAAAACTTATCTGGGGGAAGAAATATGACGATGCTCAAAGCAGAAAATATCGTCGCTGGATATACGGAGATAAATATCCTCCATGGTGTCTCATTGAAATTAAAAGAGGGGGAGATCGTGTCGATAGTGGGCCCTAATGGAGCGGGTAAAACTACCCTATTGCGTGTGATTTTTGGGTTGCTTCAGCCTAGTGAAGGGGGAGTTTACTTCAGGGGGGAGGATATCACCTCACTTGAACCTCACGAAAGAGTAAAAATGGGATTGGGGTATGTGCCACAAGAGGGAAATATATTTTCCTCGCTCACTGTTTTGGAAAATCTAGAAATGGGGGGTTATATAAAAGAAAATGTGAGTGAAGCAATTTCAAAGGTTTTTGATATCTTTCCGGCCATCAGAGACAGAAAAGACGAAAAAGCCGAAAATCTCTCTGGTGGAGAAAGACAGATGGTAGCAATAGGAAGAGCTTTGGTTTTAGAACCGGAGGTCCTACTTCTCGATGAACCGGGTGCAGCATTGGCTCCCGACTTAAAAGATATGGTTTACGAAAAAATCGGCAAAATAAATGAAACTGGCACTTCGCTAATCATAATTGAACAAAACGCAAAAAAGGCACTCAAAAACTCGGACAGAGGCTATGTCCTAAAAATGGGTAAAAACGAATACGAAGGGAAAGGAGAGGAACTTTTGAGTAATGAGGACATTTTGGAATTTTACTTGGGAGGTTAGAACTCTATTCTCTGGAGTCTAATCTTTTGATTTCAAAGATTCTTTGTTTAAAAAGATGAAAAGAAAAAAGAAAAGTTAGGGAAATTTTTTCTGATTAAAAATCTATCTCTTTGCCGTAAACTACCTTACCGTTTTCAAACCACCATTCCTGAAAAGCTCCAGTTTCTATATCTCCTACATTATCAAAAGTTATCTTACTGGAAGCACCTTGATAGTTTATCTCTTCTCCCTGCTTCAGGAGCTCTATAGCTTCACCTAAATCGGAGACTTCTTTTCCAGGCGGATTAGCCACCGATATCATATGGTCCTTAATCTCAGGACCTTCATACACGCCAGCCTCCTGTGTGGCAAGCGCCGCAAGTGCAGCAGCATCATAGGTCATCGCAGAGTAAATTCCCGGAGATCCTCCGAATTCTTGCTTATACCTCTCAACATAAGACTCTTGACCGGGGCCAAAGGTTGTTATTGGGGTAGTACCTTTAATCCCATCTGCAATATACTCATTTTCCGCGGTCTTGCCAGCATTCTGCACAACATATTTGTCTTCAAGTCCTTCTGCCAACAGAAAGTCGGTGTTTTCCATTACTCCCTTCTCGTAAGCCTGTTTCAGGATTGTCGCTCCATTCGTGTGGTAACAAGTAAGGATAATAACGTCAGGATCACCTTTAGTGGCTTCTTCAATCTCTGTTTTAAATGAGGTAGCATTTCCATCGAATAACACTGTAGAAGCTATTTCTCCACCTCGAACTCCAAATTCTTCGACGAAGGCTTCTTCGAATCCGGTTCCATATGCATTATTAACCGAAATGGTCGATGCAGTCTCGTAATTTTCTGATATGGCTAACTCTGCCATTGCTTCCGCCTGAAGGATGTCGGAGAGACAGGTTCGGAAATAATAGCCATCATCATCATAGGTAGTAAAGAAAGCACTAGTATTGGACGGCCCAATTTGAACTACCTCATTGGATACTGTCGTTTCCAAAATTGCCTTTGCTTGTCCGCTACCTGCGGGACCGACTATCACTTCAGCTCCCCTAAGATTAATCAGCTCTTCAGCTATATCGGGCGCCACTGTTGGATCCGTCTCCGTATCCTTTACAATCATATTAATTTCTCGATTATCTAATATACCGCCGTTTTCATTTATCTCTATGGCTGCAAGTTTGCCTCCGTTAATCATCGGTTCAGAAATTGGCGAAAGCCTCCCAGACTGAGGCATCATCAGACCTATATTAACTTTCTCCTCTCCGCCAGAGATTATAAAGTAAGCACCTACGATAGCGACTATCACGATCACTGCGGCTGCTATAGCCTTCGTTTGACCTCTCTGGTCTAAATCAGTACTATTAAACAACAAATCACCTCCTCAGTTGTATGATTTATACCGGCCTTTATGGCATTGTTTTATTTATATTAAAAATCTTTATTACCCATTCATTTACTCCGAAAATAAAAGAGATATAAGCAAGAAATTCGGAATTTGAAACAAATGATCGACCTAAGAAGCGACACCGTCACTAAACCCACTCCGGAAATGCGAGAGGAGATGGCCCTTGCGGAAGTAGGAGACGACGTTTACGGCGAGGATCCTTCCGTGAACGAATTACAGAGGGAGGTCGCCAAGATATTCGGCCGTGACTCCGCCCTTTTCGTGCCATCCGGTACAATGGGAAATCAGATAGCCGTCAGGATCCACACCGAGCCCGGGGACGAGGTCATTCTGGATTCCGAATCTCACATCTTCAACTTCGAAATGGGCACAATGGCCAATTTTTCGGGGGTTCTACCCCGGCCGATCGAAACGGATGGGAGCTATCTCCCCTTGGAAAAGGTCAGGAAATCGCTCCGGCCACCAAAGTACTACATCTCCCCAACCGGCCTGATCGCGATAGAAAACACGCATAATGTGAAGGGTGGTACGATATATCCCATGAATAAAGTCAACGAACTAATCGAGCTCGCAAATGATGAAGATATCCCAGTTCATCTGGACGGAGCTCGGATATTCAACGCGTCGGTTGAGTCGGGTGAGCCCGTCGACGAGCTTACGGAAGGAGTGGACTCTATCATGTTCTGCCTCTCCAAGGGACTTGGAGCTCCGGTGGGATCAATGCTAGTGGGCAGCGAGGATTTCATAGAGGAAGCCCGGAAGGTCAGAAAGCAGCTCGGAGGAGGGATGCGTCAGGTTGGAATACTGGCTAGTGCCGGACTTTACGCGCTGCAAAACCATGTGGAAAGGCTGGAGAAAGACCACCAAAACGCAAGAATTTTAGCGGATAAATTGAAGGACATCGAAGAAATCGATGTCACTGATCCGGAGACCAATATTCTCATGATCGACACTACCGATTCCGGGTTCGACGAGTCGGGATTCATCGATAAACTGGAGGAAGAAGGAGTCCTGGTTGGATCGATAGGTCCACAAAAAATCAGGTTCGTCACACATCTGGGGATAGACAAAGAGGATGTGGAAAGAGCCGGTGAGATAATAAGATCGATTCTCCAGTAGTTGTGATTGAAGGTTAAGTTACCAGCTAACCTGGCCTAACCTCTCAGAGGAGCCCACCCAATAGGTGTTGGCCCCTCATACGATCAACCAAGTCAGGAAAATTAACCCGAGCTTCTTCACTCTGTTGCGCATCTCCTGTTAAAAGTTCTCTCAGCGCTTCGTTCTCCGCCCTCGGCTGTCTTGGGTGAGAGCTTGAATCGGGCGGAGGCATGACCTACAAAGCGATGGTCGTCGCTTCAATCTACAGGCGTGGCCTTGAGGACATCTTGCGGGCATGGAAAACACGAACCTGATGGCGGCGTTTAATGGACCTTAACCCAGCTAGTGTAACCGGAAAGAAATTACAAGCTGAGGGTCCCAAGCTGCCCTCCTGATCTCGTGAAACCGCCCAGAAAAAAGGAGAAGCTTACTTTCGAAATCGGCCGTAGGCATCTTCTCATAACCCCTAAGGCGGAGTGCCTTAAAAGGGACAACAGCCGGCTCCGAACCGTAAAGGGTAAGCCGGGGGCCGGATTCGAACCGGCGTAAGCGGATCTGCAGTCCGCCGCCTCAAAACCACTCGGCCACCCCGGCGCAAAATCTAACTATTAATACTTTGCAATGGCTTTTAAATTTCCTTTGACGTCCCCTTTCGTCTATTTTTAGAGGGGATATCCTAGCGTGTCCCACAAGCCTCACAATCGGGGTTTCTCCGAATCTCCACTTCCTCGAAATCCAGTCCTTCATTTACCAACAATAACTTATTCTTGAGCAAATCGCCGATCCCAACGACGTGCTTTACAACCTCGTGGACCTGAATAGTCGCCAATAGTCCTGCCGTAGCTCCGAGTATCGGAAATTTTCTCGAGGATGGAGGGTTGGGAACGAGACATCTCAGGCAGGGGGTCTCACCGGGAATGATAGTCGTTGCCTGCCCTCCCATTCCCTCGACCGCGGCATGGAAAAGAGGAATTCCTTTATCTATGGCTCCTCGATTGAGAACGTATCTAGTAGGATAGTTGTCCATGCAGTCGACTATGAGGTCGCACCCCTTCGCCAGCGCTCCTATCGAATCATCGGTGATCTCTGAGTTGATCGCCTCTATTTCAATATCCCTGTTAACCCTCCGGAGAACCTTTTCCGAGATGTCCGCCTTCTCTTTCCCAATATCATCGTCTCCATATATAATCTGTCTGTTGAGGTTACTCAACTCGATCCTATCGTTGTCTACTATCCTCAACTTACCTATCCCAGCAGCTGCAAGATAAATCGAGACGGGAGATCCGAGCCCCCCGACACCGGCGACGAGGGCGGTTGTAGATTTAAGCTTTTTCTGACCTTCTTCACCGAAATCATCTATAATAATTTGTCTATCGTATCTATCCCTTTCTCTATCAGTCAATTCGATAATCTAAACTGCCTCCTTTCGATAAATTTTTGTCTATCAACATAGAAAAATTATTCTTCAACAGGGAGATCGTATTTTCTCGCGATGTCCTTAAAAGCGTTTGCCACGTGTTCGACTTGATCCCAGGTGAGTCCGTAGGGGTTCATCTTCCACGTTCTGGTCATCCCGGGAGTTATACCCACTATCCCTCTCTCCTTCAATTCGTCGTAGAAAAAGTAACCTCTCCTGTCGTGATCCTTTGCAATCTGATCGAAGCTCCCCCGGGTATCGACCTTCACCAGAGTGTGCTTCCTAGGCAATTCGCTTAAAATTTTGCTGCCCTCTATCTTCAGGAACTCGTCCATGAGGTAGTTGGCCTTTTCCAGCTCTTCATCCCAGTTTTCGACCCTTTCCTTTATCCTCGGGAAGCTGGCCATCATGGCTAGCATGTTCGAACCCATGAGGGTGCAACCCAGCAACTCGACTTCCTTGGCACCGAAACTCCTCCCCGACATATCCCCTTCCATCTCCGTGGTCCTGAAGACCCTCTCCACCCATTCATCCGTGGTAGCCAAAATACCGGAGGGTGCCGGTGAAGCAAAGCTTTTGTGCCCGGATCCGACCAAGAAGTCTACTCCCATCTCCTTTCCGTCTACTGGAAGTACTCCAACAGAGTAGGCACCATTGCAAAGGACGGGAATATCATGTTCATGAGCCACTTCGGATATTTCTTCCACTTCATGGCGGTTGCCAAAAATATAGTCGAAGTGATCCACAATAATCAAGCTAGGAGTATCGCCTGTTTTCTCTTTGACCTCCTCTATCTTATCCGCCGTGTTCTCAGCCGTATGCATATTATCTTCGTCAACTGGAACCTCCCTAATCCGGCCGCCCGTCTGCTCTACGGCTAAAAACTCGGTATAGTGAGATATACTGGAAACGAGGACGATATCATTCTTATCCACCACGGTGGAAACCACAGCCTGAAAGCATCTCCTGGCCCCCGGAAATACCCTCACTTCATCCATGCCCAAAAAATCGGGCAATTCGGAGTGAAATTCCATTATGGGTGGCTTTTCAATTTTATCCAGCCTGAAGGGCTTCTGACACCAGTCGCAGGTAGAGTACCCATCGCCGTAGGAAATGATGGCCTTCATCGCCTCGGGCGTCAACCTACCCGCCGCCTGGATAGGATTCAAATTGATGTAGAGTTCCTCTCTGGCCCGTGTCTTCAAATCTCCATCGATCATTTCAACATCTCCTCCTCGATGGAATCTAGGTTCTCCCTCACTTCTTTAAGGATTTCCTTCATTTCTTCCCTCTGGTCGCTGTCAAGCTCATGGGTTGGACTAGTCTTTCTAAATATCTCTCTCAAGTCGGTTAGTTTATACAGGGAATCGAAGAGTTTGTCTACAGCCTCCTCGCTCATATTTTCGAACTCCCACTTTTCTCATCCTAAGGCAAGATGTATATAATTTTACAGTAAATTCAAACTGGAATTCCCATGGATTTGGACGGAATTAAAATTTTGGATCTGTCTCGTCTGCTTCCTGGACCCTACGGAACCATGCTCTTGGCCGATCTGGGAGCGGACGTAATTAAAATCGAGGATCCCGAAGCGGGTGATTACGCCCGATTTCAGGAACCGATGGTCGAAGGGCAGGGAGCTCTATTCACCATGGTAAACAGGAACAAACGCTCCGTCCAGCTTGACCTGAAGAAAGACGAGGGTAGAAAGACCTTCATGAAGCTCGCCGAAGAAGCCGACGTAATCTTCGAGCAATTTCGACCGGGAGTCGTGGAAAAACTGGGTGTGGACTACGAAAGCGTGAAGGAAGTCAACCGGGAGATAATCTATTGCTCCCTCTCGGGCTACGGACAGGACGGTCCATACAAGGAGAGGGTGGGACACGATCTTAATTATATCTCTCTGGGAGGTCTCCTGGACATGACGAGATCCAAGGAGGGCGAACCTGCCATTCCCGGAGTCCCAATTTCGGACATGATGGGTGGCTTGATAGCCGCCTATAATATAGTAAACGCCCTGCTCGATAGAGAATTGAACGATAGTGGAGGCGAATACATCGACGTCTCGATGATGGAGGCGATGATGTCGCTGACTTCGGGGCCTCTATCTTGGATTCCTCTAACCCAAAACGAAGTCCCCGAAGCTGGAGAAACCTTGCTGACCGGAAAATATCCGTGCTACGACTACTACGAAACTGAAGACGGAAAATACGTCACACTGGCAGCCTTGGAGCCGAAGTTCTGGAAAAGATTCTGTGAAATTATCGATAGAGGGGATCTCATTGAGAAGCAATATCCCGAGGGCGAGGAAGAAAAAGAAGTTAGAGAGACTCTCGAGGAGAAATTCAAGAGCAAAACTAGAGACGAATGGGAGGAGGTCCTGGGAAAAGAGGAAGTCATGTTCGCCCCGGTGAAAAACCTGAAAGAAGCATATCAGGACGAACATGTAAAAGAGCGAGGTTTCTTGGGAACTCTGAAGGTTGGAGAAAAAGAGATTAAACAGCTCGGTTTTCCGGCCAAGTCAAGCAAGGGCATAGAAGAGTTTAGATCTGGACCCCCAGAAAAGGGGGAACACACCGAAGAGGTACTTCAAGAAGCCGGCCTCACGGAAGAGGAAATCGAAAATCTGAAAGAGAATGAAATCGTCTAGGAGATATTCTAACCTGTGGTATTAGTGGCCGCCGCTTTCGATCAAGGTACACCGAGAAAGGATGATTAGCCCAGCAGTTCTCCACCGACGATAGATTTTTCTATTTCCTTCGTGCCTTCGTA
Source organism: Hadarchaeota archaeon (SeqCode) (assembly GCA_964399085.1). GTDB lineage: Archaea > Hadarchaeota > Hadarchaeia > Hadarchaeales > JAGGTB01 > CAYLJV01. The sequence goes on from CAYNPN010000010.1 coordinate 25,250, forward strand.
AATCTCCACTACCTTCGACGCTCTCCAAAATCTTTCCACGTCATAATCGTCGATATATCCATATCCTCCGTGGAGCTGAAGAGCTTCCTCTGAAACTCTTACTCCCGTTTCAGCCGCATACCATTTAGCCATGGCCACATCTAAGGGGTCCATCCTCCCCTTATCCAGCTTCCAAGCCGCTTCGTAAACTAGATTCCTTGCAGCCTCGGTTCTGGTGGCCATATCGGCTAGCTTAAATCTGACTCCCTGAAAATTGGATATTTTTTGGCCGAAAGCCTCCCTCTCCTGGACGTAGTCGAGGGCCCTATCCAGAGAGCCCTGAGCTATACCTAAGCCCTGTGCGCCGATATACGTACGGCTTCTGTTGAAGAAGGCCATGGTTTGATAGAAGCCACTACCTCTCTCACCGAGCAGATTCTCCTCCGGAATCCTCACATCATTGAAATATAGCTCGGCGGTATCGGAAGCCCTCAGGCCTGCCTTACCTTCGATTTTGTTACTTTCGAAGCCGTCCCAATCGGTTTCAACTATAAGCATGCTCTGCCTTTGATGCCTCGAATCCGCGTCGGGATCCGTCATGCAGACGACGACGAGATGGTCGGCGATATCTCCGTTTGTGGTAAACATCTTATTCCCGTTCAGTATCCATTCGTCACCGTCCTTCACTGCTCGAGTTCCCACACATCCGGCGACATCGCTTCCGGCGTCCGGCTCGGTGATGGCTATGCCCATGATGGCATCGCCTTGGGGTAGGGGTGCTAAGTACTTCTCCTTTTGCTCCTCGGTGCCAAACTCTTGGATTACTTCCGCCCCGAGAGTAGTGGTGAGGACGGAAGCCATTCCTGGATCTACTCTTACAAATTCCTCCGTTACCATAGTGGCCTCAAGAAAACCGAATCCCCCGCCATTCCACTTTTTATCGAGATGTCCACCCACGAATCCAAGATCGCATGCCTTCTCCCAGATATCGTGCGGGAACTTTTCCTGTCTGTCGCACTCCTTAGCTCTATCGGGGAACTCTCCCTCGGCAAATTCCTTGGCGGCTCTTTTAAGGTCCCTTTGTTCCTCGGTCAAATCAAAATCCATATTACGTTCTAAAATTTGAACTAGGAGACAATAATAATTTTCTCTCAAAAAAATAAGATAATAAAAAAAATAAGAAGAGGGAGAATTTTATTCTCCTTCGAATTCTGGCTCTCTCTTCTCCATGAAAGCTTCGATGCCTTCCATCATGTCTTCAGTGGAAGCCAATGAGCCGAACAAGCTCGACTCAATCTCTTCGCCGACATCAGTCGGAACCTGTGTGCCATAGTTCATCGCAAACTTAGCATATTTGAGAGCTATAGGTGGTCCGGAAGCAATCTCGGAAGCAAATTCCTCGACTTCATCTTCGAATTCGTCGACAGTTACCACTTTATTGACAAGGCCGATTTCGAGAGCCTCATCGGCTGGGATCCTTTTTGCCAGCATGATGAGCTCCTTGGCCTTCGCCAGCCCAACTATCTGTGGTAACCTTTGGGTTCCTCCCCAGCCGGGGATTATACCCAAGTTAAGCTCGGGCTGGCCCAGCTTTGCATCTTCAGCCGCGATCCTGAAATCGCAGGCCAAAGACATCTCGAGGCCTCCTCCGAGACAGTTTCCTCTTATAGCTGCCACTACAGGAATTGGCGTTTCCTCGATGGCTTTTATTACCTTCTTGCCCTTTTTCGATGATTTGTAGAGAGCTTGGACGCTCGGGCTGAAGCTCGAAACGTCGGCTCCAGCGGAAAAGTTCTCGCCCGCTCCCTGAATCACTATACATCTGGCTCCCTCATCTTCGGCCTCCTGAATTCCATCTCTAACGTCATTCAGAAGGTCTTCATTCATGGAGTTCATTCGATGCTCTCGATCCAACGTTAGGTAGAAGACATCGTCTTCCATTTCTACCAAGATATTTTCATATTCAGCCATAGAAACCACGTCCTTCTTCCGCGTACTCTTTCAAGAGTGGGCATGGCTCGTACATTTCCATCTCATGCTCATCATGGAGATCTTCAAGGAGCTCGACAAGGTTGTCAATGCCCTCGTCGTCCGCTAGTTTGCAGGGGCCTTCGCCCCAGCCTAGACCGTATTCGATAGCCGTATCGATGTCCTCAGGGTCCGCCACATCGTTCTGAACGATGTAAGCCGCTTCGTTAGCTGCAACTGCATAAATTCTCTTGTAGTCGAATTCCTCTGCTTGCATTAGAGAAACGCTCGGCCTGTCAGGCCAGCTGTCATAGAAGCCTTCTCCGCTTTTCTTTCCTAACTTACCTTCTTCGACTAGCTCCGGAATCTGAGGTGCAGGTTTCATTCTCTCGCCGTATCCTTCGTAGAGTACCTGACCGACCTCCTTGTTGATGTCCAGTCCGGTGAAGTCCGCCAGCTCGAAGAGTCCCATCGGCAAACCTGCATTGAATTTTGCAGCGGCGTCTATCTCTTCCTTCTCAGCTTCTCCTCGTTCTAGTGCCCAAGCGGCCTCGTTGATGACAGGGCCCAAAATTCTGTTCACGATAAAGCCCGGCACATCCTTTCTACATATAACTGGAGTCTTATCGAGTCTTTCGGTGTAATCCACGGCTGCATCCACTACCTCATCAGAAGTACCTTCGTGACGGATAATCTCGACCAGCTGCATTCTAACCGGTGGATTGAAGAAATGTATTCCTACGACCTTTTCTGGATTTTCAGTAGCTTTAGCCATCTCTCCTATGCTCAGACTAGAAGTGTTGCTCGCCAAAATGGCATCGTCGGATGTTACCTCGTCGATGTCGGAGAATATCTGTTTCTTGAGATCCATTTTCTCCGGTGCAGCCTCTATAACCAAGTCGGCATCGGCGACTCCTTCATCTTGATCAGTTGTCGTAGTTATCCTGTCCAACGTTTCTTCCTTCTCTTCTTCCGTGATTTTGTTCTTCTCGACGAACTTATTCAGGCTCCATTCTACTTCATCCATTGCGTCTTCGAGAATGTCCTCCTCGATATCAATAAGCGTCACTTCATACCCTGCTTGAGCCGAAATCTGGGCAATTCCGTGGCCCATAGCTCCAGCTCCTATCATTGCCATTTTCTCTATATCGTCGCCCATATAATCACCCCCTTATAGGTATTTATACAGGAGTCTAATCTTCTACGGGAACAAACTTCCAAGTCGGGGGACCTTCTTCTCTCGGCTCGGCAACCAATTGGACATCCATTCCAACTTCAACCTCACTCATCTTGAAACCTTCTATCCAAGAGAAGGCTCTAACGCCCTCGTGCTCTTTCAACTCTGCAACAGCTACCGTGTAAGGTTCTTCGTCGCTAAAGGAATTTGGACGAATGATTACATGGCTGAACGCCTTTACGGTTGCTTCGCCATCGAGTTCAATCCATTCCATGTCGGTGGACAAACAGTTGCGACAATAGGCCTGAGGTGGAAACATTACTTCGCCGCACTCGGAACATTTGTTCGTATAGATTTTACCATCTTCTAGCTTTTCCCAGAAAGTCTTCGTCTGCTCTATAGGTATCTCAAATTTTAGCTTAAGCTCTCTCATGTCGTCTAAAGATTTTGGCATAATCTATCCCTCCTATCTTTCTAGAATCGTTACGTAGGTGTAATGCCCGGTACCTCCTACATTGTGGGCTAATGCGGTTCCATTATCGATTGGAGCTTGCCTCTCTTTTTCCTTTACTTCTTCTCTGAGCTGTTTGTTTAACTCAGAAATCATCGATGTTCCGGTAGCTCCGAGTGGGTGACCTTTAGATTTAAGGCCTCCATCCAGATTCACAGGATAATCTCCATCAGCGTAGGTTTGCTCTTCCCTTATCAATTCCTTTCCTTCGCCTTCCTCACAGAAACCTAGATCCTCGTAAGCAATTATCTCTGCACTTTCAAAGCAATCATGGACATTCGCAACATCAATATCCTCGGGTCCTACTCCAGCCATATCATAAGCCTGCTTCGCAGCTACTCTTGCAGATTTGATACTGTACAACTCTTCCCTATTACAGAGGTTCACTGAACTTGACGCCGATCCGAGGCCAGTAATCCAAACCGGGTCATCAGTCATTTCCTTGGCCTTTTCTTCCGAAGCCATGATCACGGAAGCTGACCCATCATTGATCGGGCAGCAGTAATAAAGCTTCAGAGGCCAAGCAACGATATCCGAATTCATTGCTGTTTCCTTATCTATTTCCTTACGAAGGTAAGATTTCTCGTTCAAGTTTCCATAGTGATGGTTTTTAACAGAAACTCTGGCAATATCTTCCTCCGTTGTCCCGCACTTATCCATGTGAGCCGTGGTTAACATCGCATAATAGCTGGGAAACGTCGGTCCGAAGTTTTCGAACTCCCACAAGTAGGATCCTGCTCTACCTATGAACTCCATCATCAAAGGCGTGGTAACTTCCGTCATTTTCTCCACGCCTAACGCCAGTCCTACGTCAATCTGTCCACTGGCAATCATATTGTATATTATATGAACCGCCGCACTCCCTGTAGCACATGCAGCTTCCGTTCTTTGTGTACCTATTGGATTCAAACCCAAATACTCACATACCATAGGAGCGGTCAAGGCTTCCTCGTACATCTGACCAGCACCTGCACTTCCAATGGAAGCAAACTCAATATCGTCCTTTTCCAGATTCTCCGTTTTTTCGAAGGCTTCAACAAAGGATTCTGCAGAAAGCTCCCTGACATTGGCATCATACCTATTGCCAAATTTAGATTGCCCAGCTCCGACAATTCCTACTTTTCTTGACATAATACCTCTAGGAGTTGGTTAACCTTGAGGTCTTTTAAGATTTTGGTTGGGAATTACGTAAATCTGGGGAAAATTTTGTAGAAAATCTTGATAAATCAAAATATTTTGAGAAAATAAAAATAAAAAAGAAAGGAGGTCTAGTGGTATTATTCCTCTAGGACCTCAGTTAGCTCTGGTACCACATCGAACAGGTCATCGACAATACCGTAATCGGCCAGCTCGAAGATTGGAGCGTCCGGGTCCTTGTTAATCGCCACAATAGTTTCGCTTCCCTTCATTCCAATCTGGTGCTGTGAGGCTCCACTAATCGCGATTGCTAGATACAGTTTCGGAGACACGGTTTTACCACTTTGACCTACCTGCCTGTCTTCTGGAAGCCATCCGTTGTCAATAACGGGGCGAGAACCGGAAATATCCGCTCCCAATGCTTCAGCCAGATCTTCGATTATATCCAAGTTGTCTTCGTCCTCTATACCTCGGCCTACCGAAACCAATATTTCGGATGCGGTTATATCGACCTCACCGGCTTCTGGCTCCACATATTCAAGGAACTCCTTGAAGACCCTACTATCATCTATCGAAGGCTCTATCTCGATAAGATTCCCATCGAGCCCCGGCGGCTCTTCGGCCGGGAAAGCTGCAGCCTGGGAAGTAATCATGTAGGGGCCTTCTTCCTTAAACCTGACCTCGGAATTTACCTTGTCCCCGTAGAGGGATCTCTCGGCAACCAAATCGTCATCATCCCACCGAAGGCCAATAACATTGGGTATTAGGGGGATGTCTGTCTCGGCTGCGAGAGATGGAGCCAGGTCCATTCCTTGAGACGAATGGGGCATCATGACTAGTTCTGGTTCTTTATCCTCAATTAGTTGGCTCAATGCTTGCTGATATACATCGGAGATGTAGTGCTCGTATTTGTCGTCCTCATCCAAAAGAATCTCGTCGGCCCATGGTTCCAGTTCATCGACGAAGCCATCTGAATCGTCGGTCAATAAAACTGCTGAAACCTTGTAATCGGTCTCTTCGGCCAGTTCAGCTGCTTTTCCAAGCGATTCAAATGTAACGTCTCTAATTTCTCCTTCTCTATGTTCTACAGGTACTAAAATCATTTTATCCCACCAATCCCTTCTTATCTAATGTTTCTGCCAATTGCTCCGCTTCCTCGTCGGGAGCTCCTTCGAATATCTCTGCCATTTCTCCGGCGGGCGGCTCGTAAAGCTTTTCTACTCTCGTCAGCGATCCTTCTTCTCCCACATCGCTCTCGTCGACATCGAGATCGTCGAGAGAATATTCCTTTATTTCTTTATCTCGCGCTTTTCGGATTCCCATAACGGAAGCATACCGTGGTTCGTTTATTCCTGTCTGGATAGACAAGACTGCTGGAGTCTCCATCTCTATTTTTTCTTCTAGTCCACCTTCAAGTTCCCGATTCAAAACCGCTTCCTCGGAATCTGGATCGTAGTCTAACTCCGTAACCATGCATGCGTGGGGGAGATCGAGTAGTTGGGCCATTGCGACACCCAGCTGTGCATGGGCTTTATCACCGGACTGTAATCCTGTGAACACGAGGTCGGGATCTATATCCTCAACTACATCGGCGAGCACTTCTGCTTTCGCAAAAGTATCAGATCCCTCTAGAGCACTGTCATAAATCCGTATCGCTTCGTCCGCATTCTTAGCGAAGCACATTCTAATCATTTCATCGTATCTCTCTGGCCCTATCGTGACCAAGGTTACCGTTCCTTCGTATTCTTCTTTTAATTGTACAGCTGCCTCCAGTGCGTAATTGTCCCAGTCGTTGATGTCATAGTCGATATACTCATCGTCAACCTTTCCATCTTCAGTTAACTCTATGTCTTCCATCGAAGCAGGCACTTGTTTTGCACAAACTACCAATTGCATTTTTTATCCTCTCTGATTTTTTAGAGCTATTTTCTATTTCAAATTCTCTTCAGCTTTTTTATTTTTAACCTTTTTCTTTATACTCTAGGGTAAATCTACCCATACATTTTGAAAAAAGGGCTTTTCAAAAATCTTCCAAACAAATCTATCGGACAACTAAAACTGGACAATGAGCTCTATTAATAACGCCTGTCGAAACAGAACCAAGTCTGACAGTTTCAAGACCAGTCTTTCCACGACCCCCAACTACTATCAAATCATAATCATTTTCATCTGCATAGCTCGCTATTTTTGTGGCAACATCCGTTCCCACCAAAACTTCAGTTTCCACCTCAATTCCTATCTCTTCAGCCTGGCTCTTCAGCTTCTCTGTAAATTCTTCGGCCTCTTTAATTTCTCTATTCAGAGGATCCTCGACCAAGTCTTCCTCATATCCGAAACTCGGTACGATTTGTAGAATAGTCAGCTTCTCGCCAAGTTCCTCGGCTTCCTCTAGAGAATATTCAAATGCCTCTTTGCTCGGCTCGGACCCGTCCACCGCTACTAATACCTTCTTCATACACTAGTTAATGAGAAATATTCAATTAAAGGTATTTTCCTCTAATTAAACAAAATTAAACTCTGACCTCTAACACGGCGAAAAGTCCCTTTCCAAAACAAGGGAGGGAAAGTATTAAGTAGATAAGTTCAGAGTAATTTCTATACACTCTTGAAATGGAAGAATTTATCAAAAAGAGTTAGTAAAGAAAATGTTGGGATAGATTGGATTCTATAAAAGTTGAATTACAAGGAGTATATAGTACTACTAATGGTTTTGCTGTTGTCCTCGAAGAGGCCAAAGGGGATAACGTTCTACCAGTTTTCGTTTCAAAGGGACAGGCACTTTCAATTGAGGCGGGTTCGTCCGGCGAAAGCGTGCCCAGACCGCTCACTCATGATCTAATTCTCAATATAATTGCAGACCTGGACCTTGAGATAGAGAGAATTACTATAGATGACCTAATTGAAGGTACATTCTTGGCCGAACTGAGACTTGTAAGGGGGGACAGAATATTCCCCTACGATGTAAGGCCAAGCGATGGAATCGCCTTAGCCGTTAGGAGAAACTCTGATATTTATATTTCCAAAGAAGTCATGAAAAGGGCTGGAAGAGAAAAAGAAGAACTTCCCGGATACGGGTTCGAAAATAATCGACAATAAAAATTGTGTGCTCTTTTGGAGGATTTACTTTAAAAAAATAAGCTATAACCCTAGAACTTACTGATAGGAGGTGAATTTTCTTGAGAGGTGTAGTAAAATTCTTCAACGAAAGAAAAAACTACGGCTTTATTGAACCCGAAGATGGCGGCGAAGACCTATTTGTACATAGAAGTGAAATAGAGGAAGGCTCTCTTGAAGAAGGAGACGAAGTAGAATTTGATGTCGAAGAAGCTGAAAAAGGACCGAGAGCTATAAACGTTAGTAAATTGTAAAAGTGAAAAATAGATGGGAATTTCTTCCGCTACTTGTAATCCTAGATTAGCGGAGGATAGTCAATAAAAACAGAAGAGTTCCCCAGCAATTGGGGAATCCCTCACTTTTTATTTTCACAAGCCGGTACCAATTTTTAATATTCCTATTGGTTATTTTTTTATCAAAAAATATAAAAATCATTTATCAAGAGTCAATAAGCAAGGGTTACAAATGAGTAGAGAAAAAGACTCAAGCTCAATCTCAGAAATAAATGAGCGTATCAAAAATGGCAAAGCCACAGTAGTAACAGCTGAAGAAATGACGGAAATAGTCAGTGAAAAGGGGGAGGAGAAGGCGGCAGAAGAAATTGATGTGGTTACAACCGGGACCTTTGGAGCCATGTGTAGTTCCGGAGCTTGGTTAAATTTCGGGCACGCCGATCCCCCAATCAAATTCAGAAATCTTTGGTTAAACAATGTCGAAGCCTACACAGGGGTCGCGGCAGTTGATGCCTATATTGGAGCCACACAACCTAGCGAGACGGAGGGGATAGAATATGGTGGGAGCTATGTTATAGAAGATATAGTACGCGGGAAAGAAATTGAATTGAGAGGAAACTCTCCGGGTACTGACTGCTATCCCCGCAGAGAAATAGAAACTACCTTTTCGAAATCCGATTTAAACCAAGCTGTGCTATGCAATCCAAGAAATGCATATCAAAAATATAACGGAGCTACTAACTCACGAAACGAAACGATTCATACCTACATGGGGACTCTCCTACCTGATTATGGAAACGTATCATTTTCCGGTTCGGGGGAGCTTAGCCCTCTGAATAACGATCCTAACTATGAAACAATCGGGCCCGGAACACGAATATTCATTGGGGGTACACAAGGACATATATTCTGGGAAGGAACTCAACATAACCCCACAGAAGAATTTGGTACCATAATGACGATTGGAAACCTAAAGGAAATGGATCCCGATTATATCCGGGGAATCACAGTTGAGAATTATGGAGTTTCACTTTTCCTAGGAATAGGGATCCCAATTCCCGTTCTAAACAAACGTATAGCAAGAACCACTGGACGGAGTGACGAAGAGATTAAAACATCTATACTAGACTATGGAATCCCCAGAAGGGACAGACCCGAAGTGAAAGAGGTCACTTACGCTGAGCTTAAGTCCGGAGAAATTGAGCTCAAGGGCAATAAGACTCCCGTGAGCCCGATGAGTAGTTTAAAGAAAGCGAGGGAAATTTCCGAAACCTTAAAAGAAAAGGTAAGGTCGGGAGAATTTTTGTTGTCGTCTTCCATCAAAAGGCTCTCTCGAAATCGAAAATTCAAGCCAATGAAACATCGCACGGAAGTACCTCTTGCAAAAGATCTGATGACTGATAAAGTCACTACGGCCAAACCAGAAGACTCCATTGAATCCGCTTCAAAAGCATTTGATCAGATGGGATTTGACCACTTACCAATAATAGACGATGAAAATAGATTAATAGGAATCGTTACTTCATGGGACGTAGCGGTTGCAGTTGGAAAGGGTAAGAAAAAACTTTCAGAAATTTTGACATCTAAAGTCGTGACTGCATTAGAAAATGAGCCTGTGGATTCCATTGCACGGAAGCTCCAGAAGCACGAAATATCGGGTTTGCCGGTTGTAGATTCCGAGCAAAAGCTTAGGGGAATCGTCACAAGCGAGGATCTATCCCAGCTTTTAGGTGAGTAATCGATGTCCGAGAAAGTTCTTCTCAGATATTCCACAGAAAAGGCCGATAAGCCCATTCTCGCCTCAATCATAAGAGAGACGGGGGCATCCATCAACATCCTACATGCCGACTTAACTCCTGATGGCGGAGAAATATTCATCAGCATTGATGAAACCGAAGAAAAGGTGGGTAAAGTAATAGAACTTTTTGAGGAAAACGGTGTCGATGTAGAGAGAATAGAAAAGGGTATTCAACTCGATGAAGAGTCTTGCCTGGAATGTGGAGCCTGCGTATCTTTATGTCCTACAGATGCACTTAAGCTGGCCGATGATTACTCCTTGATTCTTGATGAGGAAAAGTGCGTTTACTGCAAAGCCTGTATACCTGCCTGCCCGGTCAACGCCTTATCCGTAAAGAAGATCTAGCCCAATGGTACAGATGATAGAAAAAACATGGACCTACAAGGAAACAAAATTGAGGATCAAATGCGACAAGGAAAATCCTATAAAATCCTCAATCGAGGGCGGCTTCGAGGCAAGGCAAGAACTAGAAAGTTTTATCTATAGAAACCCTGAATTTAGAACCTCTTTTGAGCCCTTAGCTCTTGATGAGGGGAATTATGAAGGCATAATAAAGTTAATGATCCGGGCCTCAAAAATAGCCCGTACTGGGCCTTTTGCTGCCGTCGCCGGGACAATTTCCCAAATAGCTGCTGAAAGCGGTAAACAGGCTGGAGCGGAAAATATAATGGTAGATAACGGAGGAGATATTTCTATTATCGGTGGCAGAGATTTCCAAGTTGGTATATACGCCGGGGGATCGCCAGCATCCGGAAAATTCGTTTTCTTAGTAGAATCGGGGTCTCTCCCAATGGGAATATGTACTAGCTCGGGCACCGTGGGACATTCAGTTAGCCTGGGCCAAGCAGATGCAGTGGTCATTTCAGCTGAAGAAGCTTCGATTGCCGATGCGGTGGCGACATCCGTGGCGAACGAAGTGAAGGGTGCCGGGATTGAATCCTCTGTCAAAAAGGGTCTGGACAAAGCGGACGATATCGGAGAAATTAGAGGATGTCTAATAATTAGAGAGAATCAGGTGGGTCTCGTCGGGGACCTTCCAGAAATCCTCACAACCCGAGATGGCGAGAGGGTGAAACCAGCAGAATTGTCATCTTCTTTAATAGAATAGTTTTGGTTAGGAAGCCAACTTCGGGGTCTTCCCTATATATATCACCAAAATTAAACTTCTAGAGATACTAAATCCTATAAGAGGATCAAGATGCCGTTTGTTTTAAAAAGAAACTATATCTCCTGGAGGTGAGGTGGTAATATGGTAGATGCGTATAGCTTAATTTCCATCGAGCCGGGAGAGGTTTCTAAGATATTCGAGAAAGTAAAAGATGTGAGGGGAGTCCAATCAGCCGAGGCCGTGGCGGGACCTTACGATATAGTCGCCAGAATTGAGGTACCATCTCTCGAAGATTTGACGGGCACAGTTTTTAATAAAATTCGGGAAATCGACGGGGTTACAAATACCACAACCCTAATCGTAGTTGAGCCGGAATAGACTAGTAATTAGTATGAAGATCGGAATATAATCGAATATATTCCGATTGAGATAGAACCTTTTATTTCTGATTATCCTCGATATCCGTACTTCTTGTGGGCTTCGTCTATGGGTAAAATTTCCGAAATACGAACCTATTCCTCATCTTCCATAATGGAGTAAAAAACAGTCTAAGTCCTGCCTATATGCATTCGGTATCTTTTATCACCCTCGATTGGCAACTTCTCCTTGCCTCCCAACCCCTCCCCAGGATAGGGGACTTCCTCCAACTTCTCCAGATTTTCCTTCACTATTCTACGGGTCTTCTTGCCCTGAGTTCGAAGAAATTCTTTGATTTCAGGTGTTGCTAAAACTTTATAGCTCGTCAAGGGGTACGAGCTCCTCCCTGTCCTTCCCCTCTATCTCTTTCATTTTCCTCGCGAGTTTCATCTTGTTATGATCCTGTATCATTTTTTCTAACAGGTCGTCGTAGGTCTCGCCAGCACCCTTGAGATCGCCTAGTTTCTTCCAGATTTCCTCTGATACGGGGATTCGCTTATCTACCTTTTGTGACATATATGGACTTAACATATTTACAATATTTAACTCTTGTAACCAAGGGAATATATTTCCAATTTCCACTTTGGCCATTACAATTGATTTCATGGTTAAAACTCCTCTACCTGCTTCAAAACCCGTTTAGGGGGAGAGTTTTGTAAAAGGAAAAACTTGCTTAAATAGGAACGGGAAGTCCTTCATGAAAGAATTTCCTATAATCGGATTGGTCGGACTGCAGGCCTCAGGAAAAACCGTGGTCGCGTCCCATCTCACCGACCTAGGAGCCAAAAGGGTACGGATGGGCGATATCGTCTGGAGAGAAGTCGAAGAAAGGGGCCTAGAGCTGAACGGAGGAAACGTAGGGAAGGTGGCCAACGAATTAAGGGAAAATGAAGGAATGGGAGCCGTGGCAAAACGCTGCATCCCTATTATCAAGAGGGAGGGAGAAGGAAACCCATCGGTGGTCGTAGACGGAATTCGAGGAATTGCCGAAGTGGAAGTTTTTAAAGAAGAATTTGATGGAAGATTTACCCTTATATCTATCGAGGCTTCGAAGGAAACCAGATACAAACGAATCAAGGGGCGAGAAAGGGAAGACGATTCCCTCGACCCCGAGTCCTTTGAAGAAAAGGAAAACCGGGAATTGAATTGGGGGCTCAAAGAAGCAATGGAATCAGCGGATTACAGAATCGAAAACGAGGGAACACTAAGGGAGTTGAAGGAAAAAACTTCAAAAATCTACGAGGAGATTTTAGGAGAATATGAGAGTTAAAGTCGAGGTAAAAATACACCCGAGCGAGGATGCCGAAAAAGTACTGGAAGCTATAAATAATCTTTTTCCTACTTTAGACCTAGAGCTGGAAGATGATAAGGTAGTAGGAGAATCGGATAAGCTCGAATCTCTTGAAAATTTTAAAAATAAACTCGGGATCCAAGCAATTAGAGATTCTGCCAGAAGGGAACTGAAAAAGGGGAGGAGGAAAAATTCTATCGATTTTTGCCTGAACAGGCAAGCGGCGACCGTAGATAAGGTAAGCTTTTCCGGAGAGGATACCCCACTGGGGCCAATTAGAGTATCAATCACCTCCCAGCGGATGGACGACTTGATAGACTTCCTGGCACCACCAAAGGATCAACGGTAGTTTAAAAATGTACGGAAATCTAAGCCGAACAGGCAAGATATTTTTATTGGGGTTAATTTTCGGGGCGTTATTTTGCGTACTTTCAAGTCTGCTATTTTCAGCTGGCAATTTACTTGTGAGAGGCGCTCTAGAAGCTAGAATGGGAATTTTCCCTGCAAATGAATTACTCTTGAGCATTTCCATTTTTCTCAATAATCTTCTCGTAGTTCTCCTTTCCTCGATAGGACCGACCGGCCTAGTTCTACTCACGATATGGGGAAGAAAAAGGTTCTCCTTTTGGAGAAGACTCAACGACTCCAGAATCGGCAAATCGCTGGACCGATTAATATGGAGTCTGGTGAATTATTTTAGACCTGATTTTTCTAAAATCGGGAGGAGGATCCACAGAGATATTTTTGTCATTATGTATGGGCTACCAAGTCTCGTAATGCTCCTAAATGGATGGGTCATAGGATTTACCTTCACCGAGAGTTTTTTGGCTCACCACCTAGAAGGCTTAATCGAGTTCCTGAAGTGGGTAGTTCCCCATGGGATTGTAGAAATCCCTGTAATTCTGGCCGCCGCAGCTTTGGGATTTTCCTTCGCGGACAATATCCTAGCACTTCTCTATCGGGAGGATACTAAAAAACTGAGAAAGAGGGCCGTGGGGGAGGTCAAAAACAGAAAAACACTCAAGAAATTGACGATTTTAATTATCTTGCTCATCATCGGGTCAATAATCGAAGTTTTTCTGACTCCTAGAATAGCACTTGCGTTATAGTAATTCAATATTTTAGGGAAACAAAGAAAAATAGTAGAATGAGTATTTTATGTCTCCTAAAAAAATTGTCTCGATTGGAAACCTCAATGTCGACTTCATCGGGAAAATAGAAAAGCTGCCAAAATCTGATGAGAAGGCCCTATTAAAAAGGCTGAACCGAGAACCCGGCGGAGGTGCTGCGAATTTTGCCGTTGCATGCTCGCGGCTGGGATTGGACTCCACGTTCGTAGGGTGTGTAGGGGACGACAACCTCGGTCAAGAAACACTGGAAGACTTGAAGGCGAAGGGAGTGAATACTTCTCCCGTAAAAAGAGTAGATTCCTCTACAGGTATGGCCTTTATTTTCTTGACCTCCGAAAATCGGCGCTTATTGATAGAGCATCGGGGAGCCAATTTCTACCTGAAATCCTCGGATATAAAAGAAAAGTTGTTCGAGGAAATGGACCTTATTCACGCCAGTAGCGTAACTCCCAAAATAGCGAACTCGATTGGAGAAAGGAGCAAAAAATACGATATCAGAACCTCCCTGGATCTTGGGGCTGAATTGACTAAAATCGAGAGGAAGGAACTGTTGGATATTCTAGAGAATTTCGATATCTGCTTCATGAACGGCGAGACTTATGAAAATATTTTCGAGGATGAGGCAAATGAAGAGAACATCTCCGACTCTTTCCCGGGAGGATTGGAAGTATTAGTCGTGACCTTAGGTCCCGAGGGAGCAATCGCATGCACTGATGATAAAGCAATTTCAAGTCCTTCCTACAGTGTAGAAACAAAAGATACGACTGGAGCAGGCGACGCATTCGCGGCAGTTTTTGATAAATTTATGCTGGACGGTGCGAGACTGGAAGAGGCAGTCAAATATTCAATGGCCGGCGCAGCAATTCAGGTTCAGGAAATCGGGGGAAGAAAAAAGCTCCCGACGATGAAGGAATTAGAAAAATTCGTGGATACCAAATCAGGGGATAGAAGTTAAAAAGACTCAATGTTCTGTGGCTATTCTCTCTTCTCGAAATAGTCCCCTATTCGTTCGGGTTCAAAAATACCCCTGTCGGTTCCTATCCCCTCGACCAAATCCGGGGGGGTACAGTCAAAGGCCGGATAAAACGCCTTAATACCTTCCGGAGAAATACTATTTCCCATGCAGTACATTACCTCCTCGGGATCCCTCTTCTCCACTTCTACGTCCTTACAAGTTGAAGTATCCCTATCCGGACCGGTGTAAGAGAGCGCGTAAAAGGGTACTTCATACTCTCTGGCAGCTAGAGCAATTTGATAGGTTCCAATCTTGTTCGCTACACCACCATTCATCGCTATCCTATCGGCTCCCGTTATAAACTTGTCTATAAGATCGTTTTGAATGCAATAAGCCGGCATTCCATCTGTGATGAGGGTTACATCAAAACCCCCCTCGCTCAGGGCAAAGGTAGTCAGCCTTCCGCCCTGGAGGTAGGGTCTGGTCTCGGTACAGAAATAATCTATATCCTTCCCCTGCTCTCTAGCGAAATCGCCCATTAGATAAATTGCCGGCCCACCATAACAGTGGGTCAGAATTGTGTCCCCGTCCTCGATGACCTCCGAAGTGTATCTCCCAAGCTTTCTAGAAACTTCCATCAAGTTCTCAGTCCAGTCGTAGGCCTTATCTCGCATTGCCTCGAATAAATCTCCGCCCTCAGGTATCGTTCTTTCGGCGAGATCCTCCATTTCATCCATCAGTTGGTGTAGGGATGTCTGGGTAGGTCTCGTGTTCTTGATCCTCTCGACCGCGTTCGATATGTGTTCTCTCATTTCATCTTCATCTTTATCCTGAACGTTGTAAGCGGCCGCAACTACCGCATAACCTGCTGCCGGGGACACACCTAGGCTTTGGGTAACCATCTTCTCTATGGCCCTAGCCACTCCCTCGTAATCCTGGCATCTATGGAAGGTGATTTCACCTGGCAGCTTCCGTCTGTCCAGAATTACTGCTTCACTACTTTCCTCATCGAAAAAGACATTCTCATGAAGGTCTACCAGAATGGGCAATTCTCTATCCGACATATCCTTTTGCTCCAGCTAATAATGAGTAGTTTAGTTAATTTCTATTTTGGCAATTGCTCAGCTCTCATGTGAATTTCCATTTTCTTTTTAAGAGAGATTTTTATCCAAATTTCCGGTGACTGGGTTGGTATGTAGTCTTCATGCTTTTAGCCTAATTTCTACATGCCATCGATAGTCAACTTTATTCTGAAATACCTAACTCTACGGACCTACGTAGGGTAGAATTCTGTAGAAAAAGAAACCGCAAGCTCTGTTGGTAAATCAGGTACCCATTATACTTCTATTAAGAGGTGACTTCCTCTCCCACCAAACACGGTTTGGAAGGAGCTTCCAGCCCCATTCG
>CAYNPN010000011.1:0-40980 GCA_964399085.1 Hadarchaeota archaeon (SeqCode)
TGGGAGGGGGCAGTGAAACTAAACGCCGATTCATCACCCATCCAATCCAAGATTGAGGAGGTGTCTTCTCGGCAAAGAAGATAAAAAAGGAATGAGTCGGTCGGTCCAATATCTCCGATTAGTGTACTTTTTGCCAAAGCTGTGGGTATCTAGCCGGAACCTTTATTCAATATAATTGAGGAAAAGGAAAAAGGTGATAGTTTGACCAAGGCGCTTATCCTAATAAATTCTCAAGCCGGGGCCATGAAATACGTGCGGAAAAAAGTAGCGGAGCTCGATGATGTCACGGAGGCAGCGATGCTAACGGGGCCTTATGATATAATGGCATTAGTGGAGGCAGATGAAATCGTCGATATCACGGACACGCTTGTTGGAAATATAAGGAACCTTTCCGGCGTGGAGGACACAGTAACCAACATAGTCATCGGATGAACTTCTCTTCTCTATTTTTATTCTATAGAATAATCCCCTTCCGGATAGCTTCTCGATTAGTCCAAAATTAGTTATCTTCCGTAATTTCCGACAAGTTTATCTTCGGCAATGATATGGCCTTCCATTTTCCTCTCCAAATCTTTCTTCAACATGCCGGGTTGTAGATCCACTTCAATATCTAGAGCATATAACCTGAATCTATATGTATGAGGGGGGCCGACAGGCGGGCAAGGTCCCCTATATCCAATTTCTCCGAAATCGTTTTTACCCTGAATTGCCCCGTCCAGAACGTCTATCTCCTCTTTAGGGGGTATATTTTCAGGAATAGAGGTAGTCTCAGGTGGAATGTTCCAGACTATCCAGTGGTCAAATACGCTACCGGTCGCGTCCGGATCATCGACGACAAGTGCGATGCGAATTGCTTTGGAAGGGACATCCGATATGGAGAGAGAAGGCGATACATCCTTACCGTCGCAGGTATATTTGGGTGGTATACTTTCTCCGTCATCAAAGGCTTGACTTGTAATATCCATCTCAATCGTTCCACTTTTCTTTTTCTTCGGGACTAAAACGTTAAGTTACGAAAAAAGGAGTTAAGAACATCTAGAAAAAAGAACCGGATAATTCGCCCTGGCCTCCGAGAAAATTTTTTTATGCTTCAGTCTCTTCTTGGGGTACTTCTTCAATTTCTTCTTCCGCTTCAGGTTTCTCTTCAACTTCGGATTCTTCTTGTTCCATGGGCCCTAAGCCCATGCCGATTACTAGGAGAGCCAAGGCAATTGCTACTAGAGAAAATACTAACCACAACTCTCCACTCATATTTTAGCCATATTATTTCATGAAAAAAGTACTAATAAATCGTTCTACTAGAGCTGGGTTAAAAAACCTATCAATCTTCTCTTAGGCGTAGAAAAATCAATCCTCGAGGGTATGATATCAAGACCAAGAGACAGAATACTCCGTTTTAGAGTCTCCGTCCGCCAGAGATGCTCCGATTTCAACGGAAGAATTCCCACCGCCGACCAATTCAATAGCCTTTTCTATCCAACCACCAATACGATTTTCGACCAAAGAATTTGGTTTGGGAAATTTCGTTATCTGTAATAATGCACTTTCACTTTCACTATCTACAACCTTCATCTCGCTCCCTTTGTAATACCAAGCTAAAATCGAGCCGGCTCTTTTTACTAACTCTTCAGGGGGGAGTTTTGATTCGGGAGCAAATTCAGTTCTTAAACCGAGTTCAGCACTATATCTGCCACATTCCCAAGCCCCCTTAACCTCTCCATTATAGAAAAGATCACAAATTTTTCTCGTAGGCTCAACTAGGGATTCCTGCATTGGATAGTAATTATAAACTGAGTGTCTCCGGATGATATTTCTCGACTCCCTAGACAAAGCTGTCATCCATTTTTCATAACCATCCTGGAAATGCTTCAGGACAAAAAATTTGATGGATTTTATTGCTCTTCCTCTGACCTTCACTCTAATCTTCCTCCCGGAATAAGACCCCAAATAAATTCTATTCATTATAATAAAAAGAAATTTCGAATCGATCTAAAATAATGAAAACTTTGAATTTAACGAGAAATCGCTGCGATTTAATCTTATTCCGAAGAGGAAGAAGACTTCATCTTCCTCAATTCTTCAATCTTCTCTAAAAGTTCCTGCCTTTCCTCCGCCTCGAAATATAGGTCGACGGCATCATCTTCCCTCTCATAATTTTCAACTGTGGAAAATTCAGCAAAATCAGGATTTTTGATAAGCGCGATTTCATCTCCTAAGACATTTAGGCGTACTTCCTCCACATCTTCCAAACTAGTAACCCCTCCTTCCTCAATATCTATAGTTAAAGTTCCATCCTCCATCTTAATATTCTGAAAATTGCCGGGTTTCGGGCCACGAGCCAAGTCTTCGGGCTCTATCGGGGACCCGCAAATTCTACATTTTTCCTGTTCCAATTTTTCATTAGGAAATATTGTATGACCACAATTATCGCACACATATTTCCAAGGCAAATGAATTCACTATTAATAAATGCCTCGTTCATTTGTTTATTAATTTACGGTCAATTCACTAGTTATTAATGGAGTAAAGAGCAAATTTTGGTCAATTTTTCGTCTTCTTCAAGTGAACCTCAAATTGAGCTCCGCCAAGTTCCGAATCTTCGACTTGGACCTTCCCTCCATAGCTTTTCGCGATCTCCTCAACTAGATACAATCCTAGTCCGGAACCGGAATTTTCTCCTTCTGTGAACCCTCTTTCAAAGATATTTTTCTTAATTTCATCATCAATTCCCTCACCATCATCTTCTAGAATGCAAATAACCCTGTTATCAGAATTCTCGGAGGAAATCCTTATTTTACTGGCTCCAGAATGTTTAATCGAATTTTCGATTAGGTTTAAAAAGAGTTCCTCCAATAGGTCCCCTCCCCGAACCTCCGACTGGACAATAGTGTCCTTCTCTATCTGAATCCCCTTTTGCTCAGCTTGAGGTGCCTTTTTTTCTACTGCTTTATCTATATAGGAATTCAAATTAACTTCTTGGATAAAGCTATTTCTTTCTACCTCCCGAAGAATACTCACTTTATTGATGAGATCTATACTTTCATCAATAGTTTTCTCCGCCTTCTCCAAGTAATCTTCCGCACCATTTGGTAGATTGAAATCCCTAAGGAGCTTGTGATAGCCTTTCACGACTTGGTTCTTATTTCGAACGTCATGCCTCAGTAAGGAATGTAAGAAATCCTTTTTCTCCTCAGCCTTTTTCCTCTCGGTGATATCCCGGGCAAAACCTATGACGCCAACAGCATC
Source organism: Hadarchaeota archaeon (SeqCode) (assembly GCA_964399085.1). Classification (GTDB taxonomy): domain Archaea; phylum Hadarchaeota; class Hadarchaeia; order Hadarchaeales; family JAGGTB01; genus CAYLJV01. The sequence goes on from CAYNPN010000011.1 coordinate 3,247, forward strand.
CCCGTTCTCGTCTCTCAAAGGTAACTTGTCCACTTGGGCCCACCTAGTTCCCTTGGATGACTGGTATCTCTCAATAAGATCAAGATTTGGTTCCCCTCTCTCCAATACCTGTCTGTTATTTTCCTTCATTTCTTCTGCGATATCCTCAGTAAAAATATCATCGAGTAATTTTCCCTCGATTTCTTCCTTATTCATGTCCAACGAGTCCGCCAGGGTTTGATTAACCCGGAAAAACTCGTTATTTTTGTTAATGAAAAAAATCATGGCAGGATAATAATCGAGAAGAATCTCCGTTTTTTCCCTTGATCTTTCGAGAGCTTTTTGCATCTGTCGATTTTCTATCTCCTGAACAATTGTCTCGCCCAAAATACCATATTGGGACTTTGGATCTCCACCCTTCTGGAGGTAACGGTCGGCCCCGAGGTTTAGCGCTTTCATCGCGACCTCTTCACGTCCTTTGCCCGTAAAAATCACAAACGGTATATCCGATCCCACCTCGTTTCTCACCTTCTTTAGGAATTCGAGACCAGTAGTTTCGGGCATCTGGTAATCGGAGATAACTCCACCGTAATCGTTTTCCTTGAGCATTCCAAGAGCTTCCTCAGGCGAGTAAGCAGTCTCCACCTCCAACCGGTCATTCTCCCTTTCGAGAAATATTTTGGCCTGTTTTAGGAAATCGGGCTCGTCATCGACTAGAAGGACCTTCAAAATATCCCCGTACATAATAAATTATCGAAGGACGGAAATAAGTTTAATTGTGAAATAAAAGTCGAAATCTTGTATATTTTTCTAAAAAATAAGTTGTATCCAAAGGATAAGTTGTATCCAAAGGGCGATTGAACATTCATATGCTTCGCTGGAGCATTGAATTCCCCCTATGACAACCATAATATCTTCGGAATATTTGATGTGGCCCAGAAGAAGTACTACATCATATTCTTCTCGCCTCCAGCCAGCAGACTAAAATCCCTCGAAACGCAAACCAGAATTCTTTTCAAAACTATTTCCCTTTTCGATTCAAATTTTAGTCAAGCTTCCCATTTCCTGGTTGGATTTCATTTCGTTTTTATTCTACGATTTTACGAACTAGGAAAGCTATAGTAATTATAGATATTCCAATCAAACTGAGGTCTTATCATTTCTTCTTCGATGCCAACAGAATTAACAATATTTTCCGTTCTGCAATCTTCCACGCTCTCGATCAGGATATCCTCTTAATCATTTTCACTAAAAAGGCAGATTGACTCGCTATTAAGGGCTTGACCGGAAGCTCAATCGTCCTTTTCTACAGGAGGTTTAGCTTCCTTCTCGCTCTTCAACTTACGAATCCAATATAGGGCATGAATGATAACAGCCACCCCTCCCAAGACTGCAACAATTGTTACCCATAATGGGAGATCGAGAATCCTAGTGAAAATAACTGCGATTACCATGATAAATATCGTCCTTTTAATGGTGTCCCAGAACCTCGCAGAAGTTATTTTTTCTTTTCGCCTTTTGTTTGCGCTCATGATATCATGCTGCCATAAAGCTTTCAACCCCTACAAAGTAAAAACTTCCTTTCTTCTGTCCGAATTTGGTAAGGACTTACCCCTTTATTTGCTAGATTCCGAGAATTTAGATCCCAATATACGTGGTCTAGGACAGATAATTTCTCTAAAGCATCCATATTTCAGTGGCACGTCGATGAGTCTTCTTCGACCGTTGACAAATCGAAATCGATTTAACGCGTCAAAAGAAAACCGATTATAATTGTCGCTAGAAACGAAAAACCGTAGAGGTTTTGTCCTAATGGATATAATCGGATTAATTGGTTTGGGCCTAATCGTGATTGGATTTGGATATGAGATGATGGAAACAATCAAAAGAAAGGAATGTAATATGAGTAGAATCGTCGTGGGGATGTTCATTATTGCTTCTATCCTACTCTTTTACCACGCGGCACGGGTAAACGACATAATTTTCATGGCATTAAATACCATTCTTGCCGGCGTGAATTCCGTAAACTTCTACTACGCTTAAAAGCAAGCGATCTTGTCTTGCTCGTCCCAGTATTTTGCCGACCCAAACAATTTAATTACTTTTAAATCTTCTATTTAATTTACTATGGTAAAATGGTGATTAACGAAAGGGGCCCCTATGACGTCTGTATAATAGGATGCGGCATCGCTGGCGCGACCTTATCTTATAACTTAGCCCCAAAATTAGATGTTTGTGCGGTCGAGCAGAAACCATTCAAGGAACTTGGTTCCGACCCTTGCGCCAACGCAGTCCATAAAGATTGGTTCGATTCGCATGATGTCGAACCGAACCCCTCTAAGCTTGATGCGATAGGTTCGGAAATTGATTCCCTCGAACTTCAACTTCCGGAGGAAAGTATGCGGGCGGATCTTTCATGGAGCCGTGAAGGTTTCACGCTTGACAAGGAAAAATATGTGAAAGAGTCCCTCGAGTATTCTCTGGATAGGGGCCTGGACCTGTTTCAGGGAAAGGGAAAGCCCGACCTGAACGGGGATGAGGTTCAAAAAGTCGAGGTCGATGGAAATAGAATAGAGGCAGACTTTTATGTGGATGCCTCCGGAGTTTCCGCAGTTCTCAGGAAACACTTCGTCACTATCCCAGAAAATGCTCTTTTTACAGGTTATCGAGAGATATTAGGACATGAGATGGCCGATAAAACGGGCCACGTGTTTCAAAAGGATCGCGACGCCGCTTTCTGGGTTTTCCCTCTGGGCGATCGGACAAATATAGGTGGAGTGTCATTTAGGAACGGCGCCAAACTAAGAAAAGGGGTAAAGAATCTTAAGAAGGAACTTGCTCTCGATAAGGAAGAAGTTCGTGATTCGGGCTTCGGCTCTTTTCCCTCCCACAAGCCCATTTCACTTGCCCAAGGAAATTTCGTCGCCATAGGGGACGCAGGAGTCACCGTGAATCCCCTTACTGGGGGTGGGATAGGGCCTAGCGTAAGAGCCTCTAATCTCCTAGCTGAGTACTTGGAGGGGGACAGAGGTTGTAAAGATTTCCAGGAGAAATATTTAGAAGAAATCGGCAATAGATTCAGGAGGAATTACCTACTACGTAAGGTTCTTCAGAAGCTCCAACCATTTTTCTGGAAAATCCTTCCGAAATTGGCCTTTAGAAAGTTTTACAAGGGTAGGGCTGTCAAGGGGGACGAAAAAAGCGGTTGGATATTTTCTTGAAAGAATCCTAGAAGAATTATTCATAATATCCGGGGAGCATAATTAATTTAAGAAAAACCGCCCCCTTGTAATTGGAGGTTGTAATACTTGGACATGGATAAAGGTTTAGGTGTCTTGATAATTGTGGGAATAATCGTAGCCGGGATCCTATATTTTGGGTCTCTCGTGTCTCCCTGGTGGACCTTCCAAACCGCCGTGCAGGTGGTAGTTTCTATTGCGTTCTTATTCGTTCTAGGAATCGCCGGTTGGATAGGCTGGACGATGGCTTCTACACCTTCCCCAGAACCAGTTGAGGACTTGGAGATGGAAGATATTGAGGAAGAAACCAACGAATTTGAAGAAATAGAAGAGGACACCGAAGCCCCAGAAACGGCCGAAGATAAAGCGGAGTGAAGAGAGAGACTTCGAGAACATTTAGGCTCAATCCAGCAAAGCAAGTTGCGATTGTGATTTCAACCAAATGTACTTTCTATTTCATTTTCCCGTAGGATAGGGTCCTAAGAAAGTTTTCCAAGGTAGAGTCAAAGGAAATCTCCTTTTTTTGGAAGACTCTCCGAGCTTTCGAATACTTTTCGTTGATTCTATAGCTTTCCTCCAGCCCTTTCGCTTGCTTCCACGGCTCCGTTGGTTGCAGGATCGATAGTCGGCATCCTTTCTGACGGGCAATATCCTCCAGCTCGAGAAATTGTGAGATGTCTCCGGAAAGCGAACTTACGATTCCAATCTGGAGATTACCCTCCGAGGATTCGATAATCTTTTTCATCGTCATTTCGGATCTCGCCTTATTCTTGGGTTTATTCCTCGCTTCTTTCGACGGGGGTAGTTTAGATGAGTCTTCCCCCAACATCTCCATCAAACCCCGAACCTCATGGGTCGTGCTAGGTTCCAAAACGGAGTAAAATTCCTCCACTTCTACATCTGAGGTTTCCAGAGAGTACCTTAGGGCCAAGGCGACCGCCTCTCTAGGATCGATCCTTCGTTTGTTCAGGATGAGACGGTCCCCGTCCCGGACTGTAAGTCCCACCGGCAAACCCTTCCGAGCGATGGCCAGCGTAGCGTTGAGGAAGGATGCGGAAAGCTTGTCCCTAGAGACGGGATCGGGGGCCCTCGCATCGTAGATGAGGTGAATTCCTCCTCCACCCTCCATATAGAACTCCTTGACGATGGGTCTGTTAAGCCTGGCCGTCGCCTTCCAGTCGATATGATGTAACTCATCGCCGGGTTGGTACTCCCTTGAACTGGCATATTCCAATCCCGCACCCTTCAATTTGATCGGCTGATCACTTCTTCCAAGATCCTGGGTGCCGGCCAGAAATTTTGCTACCCTGATCGCAGCCGCGAGCACTCGGGGTTGGACGTCGAAGGAGAGCTGAAAGGGAACTTCGCAGGATCCTCGCATCAGGCCGAGACTCCCTTCAAATTCGGTCTCGATATTTTTGAGCCGATATTCCCCGGCGAGATCTGGAGTGAAGACGAGGTCCATGAAAGTCGTGTTTCCGTCCAAACCTAGCGAGGTGAGAAAGGCATTATCCATCGGTAATGTGAGGTCGATAGACAGGCCGGAGGGGTTAGTTATTTTCAGCTCTTTCGTGAACATCTCGCCCGCGGTCAGAGATGCTTCTACCCCTCCCGGTTCAATCTCTACTAGAGACTCCGCTCGGTCGAGCGTGTAGCGAACTTTCCAGTAATCGTAGATGAAAATCGCGCCTATGAGAATGGAGGCAGCGAGGATGACAAAATCGAAAAATAGGACCGCGAATAAAATGACGATCGAAAATATCAGGACTGAACTTCTTCCTCTTTCCGTAAGTTCGACTCCGCTCAAGCCTTTACCCCTCTATTCCCTTCGGGACAGGGGTATCTTCTAGTGCTTCATTGAGGAGGCCGCTCGTCGAGACATCTCGTGTCTCCGCCTCGGTTGTCGGGTGTACCCTGTGAGGAACGGCGAACTGTGAGAGGTACTTCACGTCGTCCGGTATCACGTAGTCCCGGTCCTCCAAGATCGCCCTGGCCCTCGCTCCCTTGTAGAGCCATATGGAAGCCCTCGGGCTCGGGCCCGTCTGAACCTCCTCCATCCCCCGGATTTTAGAGATAAGTTCCGAGATGTAATTTCTAACTTTTTCGTCGACATGCACGGAACCGGCCTCTTCGATTATTTCGAGACTCTCCTCCGAGGTTAGAACGGGCGTTATGTCCAGTTCCTCTATCCGGTCCACCCTGTCTATGATTTCGGACTCCTCCACCTCGTCCGGGTAGTCGAGGGGTATCTTGTAGGCGAACCTGTCCATCTGGACCCTCGTCAGCGGATAGGTCCCCTGCTCGAAAGGTATCTGGGTGGCCACCACGAGGAAGGGTCTTTCCAGTATATGGGTCTCGCCCCCTATAGTGACCTGTCTCTCCTGCATTGCCTCGAGGAATGCGGACTGAACCTTGGGCGTACCACGGTTGAACTCGTCTGCCAGGACAAAATTGGCAAATATCGGGCCCTTCTTCGTCTCAAATTCCGATTTCCCCTCCCGGTAAATCTCAGTTCCGACTACATCAGCCGGGAGCAGATCGGGAGTCATCTGAATTCTGGAGAATTCGCCACCGGTCGCTTGGGCGAATGCCTTTGCTAGGGTCGTCTTTCCGATTCCGGGGACGCCTTCCAGGAGGGTGTGTCCTTCCGAGAAGAACGCTATGAGGAGGGTTTCGATCACGTCCTCGTTTCCCACCATCACGCCCTCGACCTTTTCCGCCACCTCGTTGAGCTTCTGAGATGCTTTTTCAAGTTTCATGGGTTTCTCTCCTCCCGGAGCCTCTTCAGTGTTTCTTCATCCCACTGTGGATGCCTCTTCATAATTTCTTCCACCTTTTCTTCCTTATCCTCAACTTCCCTATCCCTTTTGTCCCAGCCGATTTTAAATATAAAGGCAATCAGAAGGAGCAGGGACCCGTACCTGATTTCGACCCGATCCATAAGGTCGTATATCTCAAAAAGGGCGTCCTGAAATTGCACGAAACTCGACTTCCTCCAGTGAGATGTGTCCAGATAGACCTCCCTTCCGCCAATCAGGTTTCCGAGCAATTTCCGATTGTTTTCTCTTTTTAGCATAGCGTTTATGAAAAGGCTCGAGTCCGAGATTAGGGTTATTTCTCCCTTCCCTCTCTCCATTCTGCAGATGACCGGGAATGGCCCATGCTCATTTTCCCCTATGTAGCTACTTTTCGGGGATCTCGCGAGAATTTCGCAGGCGGGGCCGGCCTCCTCGAGGACAGTCGCCGAATTGAGGGCGAGGGAAGAAACATTCTCGACGAGGGGAGATTTCTCAAATCCGAAGATTTTAGGTATTTTTGAGTCCTTTATTTTGAATACCGGGTCCTTGAGCAAGTTCCCCGAAAACCGCATATCTATTTCCATTTTCTCAAGCAGGTCATTCCCGGAACCGAAGTCGTCGGCCAGTACCAGCCTCCCCCCGCTCTCGACGAATTGCTGGACTTTTTCGGCTTCTACCTCCGAGAATTCTTTCGAAGGACCCAAGATCAGGAGCACTGCGTTGGTCGGCCTAGAAATCCTCGGCTGTAAATTGCTCAGGGACTCGACCTCGGCCGGCTCGGTGGTAGATTCAAGCTTGGATTGGCCGTTCCACTCGGGATTTCGTGTGTTGAAGCTAATCTGTGGGGAGAGGAGGTAACCCAGTGCGATAATTGTCAGGATGGAGACCGCCAACCCAATGACTGCAGCTCTTTTCGTCTTCATCCTTCGGACCCCCCTAGAGATTCCATTATCCTTTCGAGAAGCGATCGATCCTCCTCGACCTCGTGGTCACTGTAGAGATGCTCCTCGAACTTCAGACTCAGGCGTTCGAAGGGTTCGTAGGCCTTTCCAATTTTGCCCTTGATATAGGAGAGGTACTCCCTTAACGTCTGGTTCCTCTTCAAAATCAGCCCCGTGGCCCCACCGACCGCTTTCATGGCTCCGACGAAGACTCCCTCAATTCCACCCAGCCCCCCTTCATCGACGTTCTCAATCGTTTCCTTGCGATCCGAGCTCGTGCTTCTCAAGAATTTTTGTTCATCTTCTCCACCCGACCACAAGAAAGCAGGGAGGGAAACGGCCGCTATGAGGATGATTGATATGGTAATTGGATTTAGGAAGGTGACTTTCCTTTCTCGGGTAGCATCACTTATCCACGGTTCCTCCGGATAAACTTGAATGTAGTAGTTCTGCTGGCCAGAGAGGTCAAATAGAGACTTCCGGACGGAGACTTCGAATTCTCCGCCCTCCGAGGCCCTGGTGGAGACCGTCTTGTCTCCCATATTCAAGACGACTTCAGAGTCCTCGAGAGCATTTTCCCCCGCCTTTATCTCGCCCTCGAAAGTCAGTTCCATGCCCATTATCGAGATAGCGGGAGCTGTAAAGGAGATTTCGGGATCGATTTTTACGACGGAGACGGTCTCGACGGAGTTTTCCGGCGCTATATTATCCTGAGGTAGCGATTTGAGCTCCAAATCTTTGCTCCCCGCGGACGCGTTCGTCGGGACGGAAATGTTTATTGAAAATTCGCCCTCGGCGCCCGTCTCGGATACATAATTTTCTCCCATCAGGTCGGCTCTTATTTTAATACCGGAAAGACCCCGATTATCCAGGGCTACGGACCCCACTATCTCTATTTTCTTGCCGGGATAGGCTCGAGAAGGAACATCGACCCTGAGAGAAGGGAACTCATACAGGAAATCGACGGTGGTGAATGCGGAGGAGGAAGGAGCTATGTTTTCTTTTTGAGGATGGGAGGGGTAGTAGACCGATTGGACTTGAATATTCTCCCTGTAAATGGAAGGTAATTTTACCGAGGAGGAGTACCGACCGTCACTCCTAGTCTCGATCTCCATCACTTTGTTATCCGAAACGTAAATTTCGATGGTTTTTCCCTCGAGAGGACTTCCTCCCTCCGTCTCAAGCTCCCCACTGAACCCCATCTCCGAGCCGGGCACCGCCTGGTTCTCCTCCAGCTCGAGGGTGAGTCTCGTCCCCCTGAGGTTTTCTCCCCAAGGAGTTCCATCGTTGTCGAGGACCTTGGACTGATTCTCGGTTGCCTGGGAATAGTTCTCCATTAATCTCTCAGCCTCTCTCAGGTTCTCCCTGACCGTCCTCGGGAGGTCGATTCCAAGTCCGCTGGCGAGTTCGTCGATGGAGGAGCTTGTCTCCTGTGAAGCCTGTTTCGCCTTAGCCAGATAAAATCGCGCGTTTTCGAGTTTTTTTCGGGCCCTTTCGAGTTCGATCCTCTTCACGAACATCCTGGCGTTTTCGACGGCCCGGGAGGCCTTTTTCATCCACTTCGTGAAATCGATGCCAGAACTGTTTATCCCCGACAGGGTGGGTTGTAGACTCTCGGTCGAGTAGATCCTGTCGGCAAGATCGAAATTGCTTAGGGCCGAGTCCCAATCCCTGACAGCCATATCGCTCAAGGCCCCGGAGTAAATCGAGAATAAAGCTTCCGGCGGGGGTGTCTCCTCCTGTACCTGCGATGGATTCAAGTGCCGGGGAAAGTTCTCCTCCACCCCCCTTACGAGGGAGGGACCGGCGAAAAGAAGCAAAACCAGTCCCGTGAGAAGAAATGTCGTTTTCATCGAGTCCATCTTCACCACAGCCCGTAGCCCAGGACTTCCGCCGCCTTCTGGATTACGAGAATCATGAACGCAATGAAGAGTAGAGCTCCGACGATGTCCCTCCATCTATTTCTGGGCCTGAATATCTCGGTGTTGGCGAAGTAGGATATCGCGAAGACGCTCAGATATATCCCGATCTCCTCCACACCCGCTGCGATTAAAACCGCCATCCCCAGCAGAGTGGAGGCCGAGAGACCGATGACGTACTTCCGGTGCTTATCCATTTTCCGACATCACCTCGAAGACGGCCTCAATCTCGTCATCGTGCGGCCTTTCCTCGACGATCCGAACGGGAGAATTCAGGGCGTGAGAAATCACGCTGGCGGCGAGCGAGACCGGAAGGGAACCGAGCGATTTTCTGAACCGAGGATGGTCGGTGTCGATTTGAGGGTTGGAAAAGCGGACTCTTATCTCGTCTCCCTCTCTAAGGGCCTGGACGCCCTCTACGGCCTCGATGAAGTCCACCATCACGTGGTGGAGCGCCGCTTCCAAGCCCATCTCCCGACCCAGACTCGAACTCCTGACTATTTCAGAGCCGGGAGGAAAGACGGTGAGGCCGGGAACGCCGGCAATTTCAGTGACTATTCTCTTCGGGGCGGTTGCTAGATCGGCAAAATCGGAGAATTCCGGATCCGATTCGATGGGAACGAAGGCGTAGACCTGGCCCTCGTTTGGCGGAAGATAGACGGCCCTTCCTCTGGCGTCCGCCTCCTCCAGGAGGGCCTCTACATTTACGCAGGACCCCTCGACCATCGACTTCACTGGAGGTTCGGGCACTGGGCTCCAGGGAGTGAGCACGAGTACTCCGCCCATAATCGCGCACGCCAGGCCGAAGGCCGTTATTCCGGTCCTTGAAAAAACGAAGAAGGAAAAGGTCATCAAGGGGATCCCGAAGGATATCAACGCAACGCCGAACCACGATATTCTCTCCATTCTTGATGCCTCCGGTATGTCTTTTAATCTATTTTCCTGTTATTTTTATGTGGATAATATTAACTCCCTTTCGACTCACAATTGACTCCGTAGATTCAATCTATCATGCCGGAAAAGGAGAGTGTACTTTTTATGGAATCTCATCTTCCAGTCCTCCATCCTTTAAGATGTAGTCGGCGTCCGTCGGTAAATCGGCGGTAAGATCCGTAGTCGTGAAGACGACCGCCGTACCCTCCGAGTTCACTTTATTTAGCATGTCGATGATCAGCCGGGAGTTCTCCTCGTCCAGGCTGGCGGTCGGCTCGTCGGCGAGGATGATGTCGGGCTCGTTTACGAGGGCCCTCGCCACCGCTATTCTCTGACGCTCGCCACCGCTTAGGGAATTTGGGCCCCTGTCTTCGTATCCCTCCAGATCGAAATAGCTCAGGAGTGATCTGGCCCTCTCCCTCGCCCTCTCACCCTCCATTCCTTTTAGGTACATGGGTAATTCCACATTTTCGACGACTGTAATAGTGGGAATCAGATTGTGAAATTGATAGACGAATCCGATCCTCCGAAGCCTGAGGTCGGAACGCGAACCGTCGTCCATTTTCCATGCACTTTCACCGGAGAAAAGTACCCTTCCCGAGTCGGGCCTCTCCATGAGCCCTAATATCTTTATCAGGGTAGTTTTACCGACTCCGGACTTTCCTCGGATCGAGATGAAATCGCCCTTCTCGACCCTCAAGCTGAGGCCCTCCAAAACTCGGATTGGCCCGAAAAACTTTTCGATGTCTTTAAGCTCGATCATTTTCAGATTCTCCGTAAATCTCGGCAAACTCGTTTGTGTAGATGAGGTCCATTTTTTCGAGCCTCTCGGTCCATTCCCGGGGCAAATCTAGGGGATAGAGGCCGATTATGTATCCAGTCCTGTACATCTGATCGTAAACATATAACATCTGAGGTTGGGATCCTCTGCCGATGAGGTAGGAATAACCTGCCCTTATATCGACGTCAATTCCCTGATATATCCCGAGCATGTACATGGCCTTCGTGTCCGCGGCCACCGTTTCCACTTCCCTCCCCGATACCCATTCGGACGCCTCGAATTCTCCCTCCGTCTGGACAAACTGATATCCCATGTATCTCTCCTCCCGCACCACCGCACCGTAGTAACTGAAAACACTCCCCAGAATGATCGCCACCAATGCAAGGGTCCCGGCCGCGGATGAGAGCCCCGCATCCGGCTTCCAGAGGTAGACTATTCCCGAGGCCATCAGTATCGAAAGTGGCGGAATCAGGAAATTTATGGATCTGAAGCCGAGAACCAGGCTGTACAGACTTTCCTCCGCACCTCCGAAGGTAGCAAAGGCGATTACCGCTATCACGGTAGTCAGCCAAGCGTAGACGAAAGTTCTACTTTTCCGGCCCAACTCCTTCCTACCCAGAACCACGAGTGGGGCGGCGAGTAGAAACGGGATGGAGTATATGATGTAATGTACGGGCAGTTTCGGGGCACCGCTTATCAGGGGTATCCTCGTTCCAACTAGCAAAATGGCCAGGATCAGGAGGCTGACTCCTATAGCCAGTATCTTTTTACTCCTACTCTCCCCGGACTCGGAGAAGGAGGAATAGGCTACCAAGGAAAATCCGAGTGCCTGATAACCGCCCGCTGATATCCAATGTGGAAGGTCCGGGAGTGAAAAGGCCGCCGCCTTGGCGAAGAAGAAATAGTAGACGCCGAACAGCGAAGCCAGGAGGATGGGCGGCAGGAGATAAAGCTTCGACGAAGAAGTTCCCCATCGGAAGTCCCCTATCAGGTAAGACCCGGCGGCGAGCCCCAATATCGCCACGGCCATCAGGGTGGTGAAGTGATGGGCCGTTACCAGAGCTACGGAGGTTAGGAGGAAGAGAGGGATGACCCTGTAATCATCCTCCCATCTCAGGAAGAGCAGGATTAGTAGGAGGTACAAAGGGGTGGCGAATGTCTCCTTCGTTACCCCTGCCGTGAAGAGGACCAGCGGGAAGGCAAGTGAGAAAATTAGTGCTGAGACAAATGCCGTGTCCTGATTCTCGGTGATTTCCTCCGAGATCGCATAGAGGATGAGGGCCGAGATTGAGCTGGCCGCGGGTATGCCGAAAGCCATCGCATCGATCGCGGATAGAGAAGTTACCTCCGATAGAAGGCCGCCGAAGACTTGGCTCGCGGGCCAGTAGTTACAGTATCCGTCGAAGGCGGTGCTGGCCAGAGAGATAGGAGACTCGCTCAAGATTGTCTCTACATTGCTGATAAGGGGCCAACCATCGGTCGAGAAGGGCATCCCGGTCCAGAGCATCGGCGCCAACCTCGCTCCTGCGGCCACGAGAATCAGAATGAATATGTGCGACTTTTTCATTTATCGTCGACCTCCTCGAAAGCCCTGAGAACGCCGAACACGGCTATCCCGATGGTTGCCGAGACGAGGCCCAGAATCATCAGCGGATCGGGGGATAGACGGACCGTGTGAGTGATTATCCTCAACAAACCCTGCTGCTTCAGTAGAAGGGTGAGGCCATATCCCACCCCGAGCCCCGAGAGCGAGGATAGCAACAACCACGGGAGCAACTTGAGGATCATGTCGATTTCGAGCTTCCTCTTCGATGCGCCGATTGAGCGAAGCACGAATATGTCCTCCTCGTGCCTCTTCACCAAGTGTCTACAGGCGAACACGGCCGCCGCCCCCGCAAAGACAAACACGGAGACTGCGAGGGCTACAAGGGTCACCCTCGAAATACCGTATTCGCCCAGGAAGCCCCTCATGTACTTCTCCGCCTCCGTATAGTCTACCTTTCCCTCTTCGACCGGAATTTCGGATACGGGGATTAGGTCCCAGAACTCTTCCTCCTCATTCTCTTCCCTCCCAACAAGTTCCCGACGGATGTCCTCGGCCGACGTAACGCTCCGGTCGTACCCGACCCTTACCATCGTTAGGCGGTCGTGACCGATACCCCGAAGCCACTGCCCCTGGTAGAGCGGGACCAAAATTTCGTCGTCCAGGGCTGTCCCGGAACTGTAAATACCTTTTACCCTCAGAATTGAGTATCTATCCGCCATCGCGCTCCTGATCGCTATCCTGTCCCCCGAGTTCAGATCCATCCTTTTCGCCAAGTCCCTACCCACAAGGCACGAGTTGAGGTCCCTGGGGCCGAGTTCGGATCCCTTTACGACATCTATCTTCGATAGGGATAGAAATTTCCGGGGCATTACCCCCCGGATGAATATCGGTTCGCCGTCAATGAAGCCGGAGACGATGGTCTCCGGACTTACGGTTTCGATACCTTTCAGGTGGGAGGCCCTGCTCGCCATCCGGGAAGGAACGAGTCCTGAAAAGGGTGTGTTGGAGCCTCCCTGCCGTATTGCCATCACGTTCTCACTTTCCCCGAGATAGCCCGTGAAGCCCTGATAGAATCCCAAAACAGGGAGGGCTAGGGTAGCAAATAATGTGGATGCGATACCGACGATAAGGGCCATCCCCCAAATTCTCCTCCTGTCCAGGTAATCGAATTTCAGGAGTCTCAAAGTTCCGACCCCCTCAGCATGTAGATCAGTGACACTAGACCTCCGGCGATTGCCGAGGCGGACGCCAGAGCGGCTATCTCTAGGAGCGATTGCAGCCCGAGGAGCGGGGTGAGAATGGTTCCCCCGGTGAGCCAGCTCGCCGAGGTCGAGACGACCTGTGACCCTACTATTCCCAGCGAGACCCCGAGCAACGATCCAGTGAGGGCGATTATCGTCATCGCGAGAAGCATCAGCAGAAAGGACTTCCTTTTTCGGGCCCCAATACTCCTGAGGGTCTCGAGCTCCTCAGATGATTCCTCCACCAGCCTTGCGGCCCCGACCCCCGACCCTACGAGTACGACGGCACAGCCGACCAAGAACCAAAAGGATATGAGGGAAAGCGCCTGGCGGTTTACCTCTTCGATAAATCCTTGCGTGTCTCCCAAGAGGTGGACCTCCTCTCCCGATGAATCCCTCAGTTTTTCGACGGAGTTTTCCTCGATTTCATCGTAAGGTAGAGTGGCCAGGTTGAGCTTCTCCTCCACCGTTATTCCGTCAAAGAAGTTTTCCGATACGAAAAGGGAAGTGCTCGCCTGAGTATTGGTTTCCACCGTGCCGGTGATTTTTAGATTTAGGTTCTCCCCGTCCACCTGTATTTCCAGATTGTCCCCGACTTGGGCACCTAGAACCCTGGCGAGGAATATTCCGGCAATCGCCTCGTCCTTTTCTCGTGGAATCTCACCCTCAAGCCTCCTTTTTGACCCTTCCAGAAATTTTGAGAGATTCGTGGACCTTATCGGAACCGTTCTATTCCTACCTTCTATCTCGATCTTGCCCAATACGACGGTCTCTTTCGACATATCGTTGAAATCAAATTCGGAGGAACTTTCGCTCAGAATTAGTACCGATTCGGGCCCGACTTCCCTCCCTCCTAGCTCCCCGGTCCTCGCCGTGATTCCGTTTGCGAAGGCCGCCATAGCAGTCAGAGCCGCGACTATCAGAGCTATACTGAGAACGGTCTCCTTTGCCGCCTTCTTCAGGAGGAATATTCGGGAGAGTCTCCGAAGCATTTCAGTTGCCCCCTATATGCAACCGTAATTCCTTTTCAGTTCTTTCGGAGTTCATGTAGAGCACGAATTCCACCGTTCCGTTTCCTACGTCCTCTCCTATCCTGAACCCGATGTCGCCCATCCATGAATCTCCGGGTTTTAGTTCTATCCCCTCTACACTCCCGATTTCTCGGTTGTCCAGGACGGCTTCCACTGAGTAGGTCTGAGCTAAGCCCTCGTGGTTGACTATCCCGAGAGTCGATGAGTTTTGCCCCCGTTCCAGGTTCTCCCCTTCGATAAGATAAAACTCCGTGAATTCGTTCCCGTATTGATGTGTCACCAGGAGGGAACCCAATGCAATGACCAAAAACAGAGTTGCAACGCACCCGGCCGCCATTTTCCTCTCCTCCTTGTACCATTCCCTAAAGTCCGAGAGGGAGAGGGCCACCTCAAATCTCCTTCCGGGAGGAATTTTCCCCCGCCTCAGCCATGAAATCGCGGTGAATAGCATCATGAGGGAGAAGAGCGCGACAAGGGAGGTGGTCAGGTTCAGGCCGTAGGGAGTCCAATTCAAGAATAATCCGAGAGGAACAACGATGGCCAAACTGAGGCCGAGCCCGTAGATCAATCTTTCCGCTCCCTCAAGGTCCTTTTCCGGATAGAGCGCGGAGACGGCCGCGTATCCCGGAAATAGGAGAAGGAAAGGTATCCCCAATAGAATCCTGACGACCTTCAGACCGGGTAAGAAAATTATCGTCAGTAGGAGGGTTAAGGCGAGGAAATCAATCAGCAATAACCCCCTCTCGAGTTCGGGGACTAGCCCGTTTCTTTCCATGTCACTCCCTCCTAAGATTTGGCGCCGGATTAAGAAGTTTTTTCGTCGAGGCGCGCATTCACCGTGGTTTTCCCAACGTTTTTATCATGTTTTTAAAAAATAGGCGGTACGATGGGTTTGAAGGATAAGAGAATACTAGTAACCGGCGGAGCCGGATTCATAGGTTCTCATCTGGTGGATTCGCTCGCAGGTAGGAACGAGGTGGTCGTCATAGACGACCTCAGTCGAGGTAGGGAGGAGTTTCTCGGTTCCGAGACCGAGTTTTACCCCCTTTCCTTGCAGGAGTGCGACCTCGATGAGATTATGGAGGGGATGGACCTCGTATTTCACTTGGCCGCCGACCCCGATGTCAGGAACTTCGACGCGGAGGAACAGCTGGATAGGAACTATCTCTGTACCCACGACCTCCTGGAGGCCATGCGGAAAACCGACACTAAAAGGATAGTTTTCGCCTCCAGCTCCACGGTCTACGGCGAGGCGGAGACTCCGACTCCGGTGGATCATCCCACCGTCCCCATATCCCTCTACGGGGCGATGAAGCTTTCCTCGGAGGCCCTCATCTCGGCCTACCACCATACCTTCGACTTCGACGCTTGGATCTACAGATTTGCCAACGTCGTCGGGAGCAGGTTGAGGCACGGTGTCATATACGATTTCATAAACAAGCTCCGGAACGATCCGGATACTCTGGAAATCCTGGGAGACGGGAGGCAGAGGAAGTCATACATTTATATCGATGACTGCATCAACGCCATGTTGACGGGGTTGAATTCGGACGCCGGGCTCGAGATCCTCAACATCGGCACGGAGGACCAGGTCGAGGTCAGGGAGATAGCGGAAATAGTTAGCGAGGAGATGGGTCTGGACCCCGAGTTCGTCTATACTGGGGGTAGGAGGGGTTGGAGGGGTGACGTTCCCGAGATGCTACTGAAACCGGAACGGCTCTGTAAGCTCGGTTGGGAACCTGAATACGGCTCGAGGGAGGCGATCCGGCGGACCACCCAGGACCTGCTTAGGGAGATATAGATTGAGTCGACGTCTTTTTAATCCCGCGATACAACTCATTATTAACCATGAACTGGGATCGGATTCTTACTTATGTTCTACTCGGTGCACTGATCGCTTGCATCGGAGGAGTCGTGTATATCGTTGTCACGCCTCAGGAGGGCGAACACTTCACCGAATTTTATATCCTGGGGCCGGGCGGAAAGGCGGCGGACTATCCGACCGAGCTGATAGAAGGTGAGGAAGGGGAGGTTATCGTGGGTGTCTCGAATCACGAGTGGGAGACCATGGAGTACAGGATGGAGATGAGTTTCGAGAACCAAATTCTCGAAAATTATAGATTTGAACTTGGACACCGCGACAACTGGGTTAAGATGGTCAGTTTCAAGCCGAGTATTACCGGAGAGAATTTGAAGCTTCAGTTTTCGCTCTTTAGAAACGACAACGAGTCGGTCTATCGTGAGCTTCATCTATGGATCGACGTTATGGATATCTCCTGACTTTTGTCTCAATGTATCTCTTTTTCTTTTCCCTTCAGCCGATCGTTAAAGAATATCGTGAGAAAGGCGAATGACAGGGCTACCCCATATCCCGTAACGAGTCCTTCGTAAGAATGAAAACCCGGTTCCGGAGCCGTCTTTACGATTTCAATCGAGCCCCTGACTGTTACTTCCAAGACTCCCTCTCCAAAAGCTATCTCGAGGGGATATCTGAGTCCCACCCCTGTTCTCATAACTGGATAGAACAAGGTCACAATTCCGTCGCCCAAAAAGTCTAGGATAAGATGACTGAGGACAAAAAAGGCGATTATCGTGCTGTACTTTTTCGTTCCGTTCAATTTCCTCTCGATCAAAAAGAAAAACAATAGGAGAGGACCCAAGATTAGGATGGAATGGAATAGGCCCGGCATTCCCATCAGCTTGTCTAGGTCCGGAAGAAGTGCAAAGAGTGCCAGAAAGTAGACCCCACAAACTTGCACTAAAGACTTCCTTCTTTATCACGTACAGGAGTATTAGGGGGAGAAAGAGATGCGTCAGAGCGTCCACTTTTAGTCACCGACGAAATCCCAGAGTACCGATAGGAAACCTATTTCTATCCCCAAGCATAGAAACGTAAAGGTTAACGCGTGCTGTAGTGGCGAGGAGCGAACGAATCCAAAGGGCAGGAATGGAAGCAGACCGATTACGAAGAACGTCAACCCGATCCAGAATCCTCTCCCGGGCGTGAAGTGGTCGTGAAAGAAATTTGAGAGCCGATCGTGATCGACTATACCTCTTCTGACACCTAGGAGTCTGGCGAAGGCACCGGCACCTATCATATTCAACCCGGAGAGGATCAACAAAGGAGCCAAAATTAGGCCATCAAGTCCGAATCCGGAAAGGAAAAAGCTCCCTCCGAGAACCAAAATCCCCGCAATCAGGAGAAGTATGCCCGGAATGGAAAATGCCTTCGTCGGAGCTCTGAGAAGTATTAGTTTGAGATGGTCCCAGCTGTCCGAAAAGTAGTCGTAAGTTGCCTCGGAGTCTTCGGGTCTCGGATGAAGCTCGATGGGTAATTCCATTATATCAAGATCCTTCCTGTCCGCCTCAATGATTAGCTCCGAGGCAAACTCCATTCCGTCCGCCTGGAGGTTCATTTTTTCCAGAGACTCCCTAGTGAATGCCCTGAATCCGGAGTGAGCGTCGGAGACTCCCGTCCTGTGAAATAGGTTCAGGAGGCCGGTCATTATTGGCTGCCCAATTCTGTGCGGTATGGACATCGCTCCCTCCTTTATCTCTCCCTCGAGCCTGTTGCCCAAGACTATTTCCGCCTCTCCCTTCTGCAAAGGTGAAAGGGTTTTTTGAATGTCGTAAAAGTCGTAGGTGTCATCGGCGTCTCCCATGACTATATATTCACCTCTGGCTTCGGAGAGTCCTTCGAGGTAGGCGTTTCCGTAGCCTTCTTCGTCGGGCTTAATCACTTTTGCTCCCTTCTCCTTGGCAATTTCGGGAGTCCTGTCGTCCGAGCTGTCGGAGACTATGATTTCCCCTTCGATATCTTGCTTTTCGAATACCTCGTTCACCTTATCGAGGCATTCACCGATGGTTCTTTCCTCGTTTTTAGCCGGGATAATAACGGATACCTCGATTGACTCGTCCCTTTGAGGTAGTTGCAGAATATTCGACCTCCATCCATTGAGATTTTCGGTCTTCCTTATAATTATTGATATCCCATTTGAAACACCTACTTTACTCTGTTTATGAAAAAAATCGGGATCCTTGCTAACAATTATTCACCTCGTCGTCCGCTTTGATTGACGGACGAGTGCCCCCGCTCAGATTTTTTGTGCCCGATGTTCCTTCTCACGCGTGGTTCGGGCTCCCTGCCATCGAAGAAGTCCGGGATTTCCGGCTCTTCAATCATTGGGGGCTAGGTGGAGGACCGGTTTTTTCTTTTTAACTCCCTTTCCGTAACCATCTCAATCACTCCAAGAAGATTCCCCTCTAAAGAATTTATCTTCTTCGCTGTGATGTGTCTTTCCGGCAAGAGAGTTGTAATGTGTCGAAAAAATTTTAGATTGTTCAAAGAACAGTAAAACTGGAGGGAGAAAATTCCCAATTCTGACGAGAGAAAAGGTCCTCGAAAGGGAATGAGAGGAAAATCCAATACGGGTTCCGACCCACTTCAACCCGTTCTCGAGTGGTTGAGGCGGTCCGGATCCCAAACCTATGGCCTTACCGCAAGCAAGGTCCTCCAACGAGCGAAACTGGTGGAGGCCAATCGAGACAGTGTAGCTTTCAGGATGGAAAGACATACTCCCCTCTTCGAAATGCACTTCCCCGGAGCGGGGATGATCAACTTCGTCACCTGGAGATGCACCTACGTGTTCGATAAGGTGGAGAAAGAACTGCAGGAGAAGGAGAGAAAATTTGTGGACGTCGATATAGGAGACATTGACGAGGCCCTTTTCTCTCTGTTCGAAAGGATAGAACTGGATCTCGAATCCTCTCCTCCCGTCATTCGAAACGTCACTTCCAACTACGAAGAGGAGGTTGAATCGGAAAAGGAACTGGTGGAAAAGGTGAAGGATCTGCTCAAAGGGGTCGATCTAACAGCTAGATTGGAGGGGGGAGATATCTCCAAGGAGGAGGCCGAACGGGTCTTGGACCCATTCAGGCGAGAAATGGAGGCTCGTCTGGAAGATCTCGCCAGAGAGGCGTGGAGGGAGGAGAGGGGTAAGTCCATCTTTAACGTCCGGCCCTGATTCTCTTCAAGGTCGAGAATCGGCCGGAAAGATTGAGCCATAATAATTACTATTTAGAGATCCTATCTTTATTCAAAGATTTTTAAAATTTTTTTTATTCCAAAAAATCCTAAAAATTCGTCTAAATGAAAAAAGACGACAATTTAGTCGCTTGAGAAAACGTTGATTTTAAACCCCGCAAACCCTTCCGTCAAAAATAAAATTGGATTGGGGGGTGTTGAAATTTTTATAACTTCTCATCCGAATAAGAGTTTGATAAGATGGATGAAAACAGGATTACCAGGTATAGGCAGAAAATTTCCGTTATAGAGAAGAGGAGAAAAAATATTAAAACTTGGATAGATGAAGAAGACGAGAAAAGCGTCTTGGCCGTTTACAAGTCCTATCAGGAGCTAATAGAATCATTTACGGATATTTTTGCGATGATAGTTAAGGATATGAATGAATTAGTAGAAGACGATTATACAAACATCGAGAAGTTGAGGGAAAGGGCCATACTGAGTGAAGAACAAGAAGGGTTAATGAAGGAAGCGAACGGACTTAGGAACAGACTAGTACACGAATATAACGGGCTCGAAAGAGAAACTGCCGTTAATTCCATACGGAGAATAAACTCAAAACTGGACAAGGTTTTGGAGAAAGTGAAGAAATGGATAAAGAATCGATCAAAAGGTTGAGGAAGGATTTCTCGTGGGCGGAGAAGGATAACAGAATCCTGGCCGTCCTCCTGTTCGGATCAGTCGCCAGTAGAGAGGACCACTCGAGGAGCGATGTCGATGTGGCTCTAGTCGTGCCCGGAGCCTCCGACTTTTACTACGATTGTGAGGATATTAGCGATGAGGACGTGAAGATGGAAGACGTGCTGATGAAAGTCTATAGAAAGATAGACACGGTTTCCGAAGACCTGGATGTTCACATTTTCGAGGAACTGCCACTCCACGTACAGATGGACATAATAAGGAACCACCAAATAATCTACACAGCCGACAAATACGGGATGTACGAATATTTCTTTAATTACAGAAAACTTTGGGAAGACCAACGACACCGGAACAAGTTGAGTAGAGAGGAACTGCTTGAAGGCGTCTAAGTACCTTTAAATACCTAACCTAAGTATTCGAGAAAGACGTTAAATATAGAAAAGGTCAAATTTTTCTTCCTTTTGAAAAGAATAACCGAAGTAGATGGGTAAATTGATGAGGCTTGGGCATCGGAAATCGCGCAAGATTTCGACACAAAAATAACTAAAACCAGATGAGTTTTTCTAAAAAGCATTCCTAAAAATTTCTCTTATACCTTCTTCAAGAGAAAATTCCGGTTTGTAGTTCAGT
This sequence comes from Hadarchaeota archaeon (SeqCode), assembly GCA_964399085.1. Classification (GTDB taxonomy): domain Archaea; phylum Hadarchaeota; class Hadarchaeia; order Hadarchaeales; family JAGGTB01; genus CAYLJV01. The sequence goes on from CAYNPN010000011.1 coordinate 24,010, forward strand.
TCTTTCTTGATTTTTTGTATGGAGTAGTCAAATTTTTCCTTCGCTTCGTCTCTCCATTCGGGCATCTCGGTATGGGTTATTTCGACCTCCCGCTGGTATAATTCGTTCATTACTTTACTGACCGTTTTAGCCAGTTCGTTGATCGAGGCCGTAATACCGGAGCCGAGGTTGTAAATTTCAAAACTCGAACCCTCATTCTCAAACGCTCTCGTATAGGCCTGAGCGACATCCTTTACGTGAACGAAGTCTCGCGTCTGCTCGCCGTCACCGTAAACGGTGAGAGGCTGGTTTTGCAAGGCCTTCAAGATAAATAGTGGGATGACGGTGAGGTTCGGCTTCACCTGAAACCCTGGACCGTAGAGGTTGCTCATCCTCATGACCGTCGTGTCCAGTCCGTAATCTTCCGAGTATTTTTTGCATAGTTTTTCTCCCTCGACCTTTGTCTCCGAGTACAGGTTCAGAGGGTCTATCGGATGTCCTTCCTTAATCGGGTGTTCTTCTATCTCTCCGTAAACTCCTGCTGAAGAGGCGAAGATCACGTTCTCGACATCGTTCTCTCTGGCAAATTCTAGAACGTTCTCGGTCCCATCGATGTTGACTTCTCTCGCAAGCTCCGGCTCCTCCTCGCATTTTTTGATCCCGGGAATTGCAGCTAAGTGAAATATCGAATCAATGTCCTTATCCGAAAGAGGTTCAAAATCATCCATGTCTCGGATATCGCCGTGGAAGAACTCGGAACCATCGAAAACGAGCTCCGATCCCTCGAACAGATAATCCGGTCTCCTCCAGTCCAACAATACCGACCGATCGACCAGTCTTGCAAGGTTGCTCCCGACAAACCCAGCGCCACCAGTTATCAATTCTATCTTCATTAACTCACCTACTAAAAATTTGATTAGACAGTTAAGTGCATTATCCCGAAACTAAAGATTTTAGAACATACCAAAACTGGAAGAAGTGCTTCCAAGCCACATTCCGAGACCCCTCAATCCCCCTAGTCTCTACCGGAACTTCAACTATTCTCGCCCCCAGCTCCTCAGCCTCCAGCACAAAGGTTCCACAGGGGCATAAACCCTTCAAATCCATTTCTCTCGCAATAACCGTCCTCAAAGCCCTATAACCGCTTCCCGTGTCCGAAATATCGGTAGAGAGACCAGCCAAAGAACTCAAAAATCGCTCGGAGATTCTTGGCACAGACCTTCTCTTCCCAATGACCAGATCGGCATCATCGTTCTCTACCGGCTTCAGTAATTTCGGAATGTGACTCGGGTCCATCTCCCCGTCTGCATCCAAGGTAACTACTACATCGGCATCGCTTTCACTGAAGCCCGTCTCGAGAGAGCGGAGATAACCCCTGTTCCGCTCGTGCCTCACGACCCTGGCGCCCGCCTCCTCCGATACTTCAGCGGTTTTATCGTGACTGCCGTCATCCACGACCAAGACATCATCTACATACTCCGAAACCTCTTTCACGACCTCGCTGATACCGTCCGCTTCGTCGAAAGCCGGGATGAGAGCTACCGTTTCCAAAACGAATCACCATCGGAAAATACCAATCTAGATTAAAAAGGGGATTGGCAGAAAAAAGATACCGAAAGAGAGCATTCCTATTCAAGATAGTCCTCGAACATTTCTTCAAGGTGCCTGCCAGCAAGTGCGCCCATCTTCCTCTCGCCAACTTCCCCGCTCTCAAAAACTATATGCGTCGGGGTTTCCTCGATTTCGTACTTCGAAGAGACCTGTGGGTTCTTGTCGATGTTTAGGTGACAGATTTTGATCTCGCCGTCACCGTATTTCTTCTCCAACTTTTGGACTATGGGCTTCATTCTTTGGCAGGCGGTGCACCATGAACCCCAGAAGTCGACAAGGACGGGCCCATCGTAGTCTTCTACTTCCTCTTCGAAATTCTCGTCCGTAAGTTCCATCCTATCACTCCTCAATTTCCGGTGCCCCTTCTTCCGGAGTTCCCTCGACTTCAGGTTCCGACCGTCCAGTATCCAGCTTAGGCTCGTAGATTCCCAGGTCCTTCTCCCCAGGCTTGTAAACCTCGATAACGTCCGGCCTCTCCTTCTCCCCGCTCCACTGCGTCTCCGGGATTATCGCGTGCTTCATATCTTCGATCCTCTCCTGAACCTCTTCCTCCGTCAACAGATCGAGCATTCTGTCGATTTCTTCACGCAGACTGACTTTTCTCTCGAACCCGAACTCGTTGGGTAGCTTTCTGGATACGATCTCGTAGGGGTGTTTGTCCGCCTCCACCCGGGGGTTTTCGAGCCTTTGAATCCTTACGCCCAGGTCGTGCCGGTCGTTTCCGATTTCCCCGACCGTGTCCGCCAGAGCCTTGATCTTGTACGCGCCGGAGACCTGGTTGACGACGTCGTACTGCCCCGGTTCCGGAGGGGAGGAGATGAGCCTAACCATACATTGCATCGCGTCCTCGAGGGCGATGAACCCTCTCATCTGTTCTCCCTTCCCATAGACAGTGAGGGGGACCCCGGCAACAGCCTGGGCCGTGAACCTGTTCACCGCCGTCCCCAGCCATTCGTCCACGTCGAGCCTCGTGCGCAATCGGGGGACTTGGGATACCTCCTCGGTGTGAACACCGAAAATAATCCCCTGCATGAGATCGTAGGACCGGAGCCACCAATATTTACACGCCTCGTAAATGTTGTAGGTATCATTGACCTTACTCACGTGGTAGAAAGAAGGCGGGTTTCGCGGGGTCAGCTCCCCGCCCATGCTCCACTCCCTCCCCTCCCACTCTAGAACGGCATCGCTCGGAAACATCCCCTCGAAAAGGGGTCTGCCGGTCAGGGGACTCCCGAACTCCCCAAGGGTTCCCAACTTTACCAGTGACGCCTCGGGGCAGGCCTCCTTCATGGCCCACAAGAGGCCTAGGGTCCCCAGCACGTTGTTTCTTTGGACGCGGATCGAGTGACCGTCATCGACCATTGAATAAGGAGCGGAAGGGATTTCCGCGTAATGGACTATGGATTCGGGCTGGAACTCCTTCAGAAAGGCTTTGAGTTCCTTTCTGTTCGTGTAGTCCATCCCCCTGAAATCCATATCCACACCCAGGACCTCCTTGGCCGCCTCCAGCCTCTTTTCCATCGGATAGATCGGGACTATGCTGTGGGCCTCCTTCTCCTCAGACATCTCCCTTCTGGTAAAGTTGTCCAATCCCGCGACATCGAAGCCGAGATTGGCCAGCTTCAGGGAGAGCGTCCAACCGAGATAACCGTCCATGCCCAAAATAAGAACGCGCATATCCTTTAGCCTGTACCCGTATTCGGATTCCTCCCATTCCGGACACTGCTCGAACGTTATGGTAGGCTGAAAGTGGCCCAGTTCCGGTCGTCGTTTGCACTCTATCAGGACCTCCTTATCCTCGGAACCGATCCTCGCCTCTTCCTTCGACTGACCGCAAGCTCTGAAGTCGACGTTGCCCTCGAGCTTCGCGGCGGGGCAGTTCCAGCAGGTCTTTTCCGCATTGTGAGGCTTTACCATTTCACATCACCTAATTTAGCAGTGGAACGACATCCTCCACTGTCGGCTCATCCGGTAAATTAATCTTGTCTCCCTTGCCGTAGAGGAAAGCCTCCCCGTTATGCATTCCAGAAAACGGGCTTTCTTCAAAGGTTTCATCCGAAAGTTTACCCCTGAGATTGTATCCTGATTCAGGGACAAGGACAAGGTCGGGTGCCTTCTCGATTTCTTTTCCATGGTAGATCTCTTCCCTCTCATAAACATCGGAGGCGACCTTCTCACCGTTCTTCTCTAAACCAAGTAGGTCCTTCTTGAGCCGCTCGATTATTTCTCCATCCTCCCCCTTTTCAACGGGCCCTTTCGGATATCTATCCTTCCTGTTGAGGTATATCCTGCCGTGCTCCAGCGCGAAAGTCTTCGTCCCCTCTTCAATTCTGTTGTACTTCCTCTTGCTCTCGTCGCCGCTCAGATTCAAGTAGCCTTCCTCCTCCAAGAAAGCGTTTAGATTGACGTTGAACTTTACTCCTTCCATACCGTGATCGGAAAGGATTACGAGGTTATCCTTTTCATCCAAACGCCCATCCAGCTCCTCTAAGACCTCATCTATTCTCCCGAAGAACTCCAGGAACTTTTCGTGGTAATCGTGATCGGAATCCTCGTAGGCGTTCCAGAGGAAATGCTCCAGCCTGTCGGTCCCCGTGAAAACGAGCATGAACGTGGTCCAGTCGTACTCGTCCCAGAGGTATCGATAGGCTCTAATCCTCGCCTCGAGAGCGTCGAAGAGTTCCTTGAACAACAGCCGCTCCGATTTATGGCCCTTGTCCGCGTCGACGTCTATCCTGTAGTCCATCTCTTCCAGCTTCTCCAGCAGGGATTCCGGATAAACGGCCTTTTCCATCTTGGGGGAGACGAAGCCCGATATGTGGCAACCGTTCAACTCCTGTGCGGGGTAAGTCGTAGGAACGTTCAGAATAACGTACCTTTCCCCGTTCTCCTGCCAAAAAGCAGGTTCTTTGAAACTGTGGAAGTTCGAAAACGACAAGGTGTAAGTTCCCTCGATGATGTCTGTGAACCCGTAAACTCCGTGCTCGCCCGGGTTACGGCCAGTTATAATGGTCCCCCAAGATGTAGAAGAAATCGCAGGAATGGAAGATTCCATCGAACTGAACTCTCCCTCCTCCTTTAAACTCGCGAAGTTCGGCATCTCACCCTCATCCACAAACTCTTCCATAAGAGCGGGTGGAACGCCGTCGAGGCCCACAATCACATTCCTTCCTTCCGCATCCATAATCCAGACCAAGCCCTTCTTTCTGAAACTCCCTATTAAAGGTTGCGTAATAGTTACTAAGAATCTGAGTAACTAACCTAAGGAACCTTTTTTAGAATTCCTGAGGATAGAAGAAGTGGGGTGAAACGGATGGGTTCAGTCGGAGAGAAACACTTGAATACTCTTATGGAGCTTGGCTTGAAAGAGTACGAGGCCAAGACCCTTACACACCTTCTTCAGGTGGGAGAGACCAAGGCTCCCAAACTCAGCTCAATCAGTAGAGTTCCCAAAGCAAGGATTTACGGAATCCTCGAAGGACTGGCGGACCGTGGCCTCGTTGAGATAAAACCGGGAAGACCCTCTAAATACCGGCCCAAGCCACCGAAGGAAATCATAGAGAGAATGATTCAGAACAGAAAAAACGAAATGGAAAACGAAATAGAAAAAATCCGATCCGTTGAAAACGACTTTGTTTCACAGTTCAAGGAAATTTATGAATCCAGCATCGAAAAGTCCCGAGAACCTCTCTTAAAGACTGTCTCTGTAGGGGATCCCTCCGAAAATGAGACGCAGTTAATGTACAAAGACGCGGAAGAGGAAATAAACATCGTCTCCAAGTCTATGGAGTGGCTCCCCGAAGTCATAGATACCCTGAAAGAAGCAATTAAGCGGGGCATCAAAGTTAAAGCTCTCTTTCTTTCCCGAGACTTACTGGAAGAAGAAAACGTCTCGATTCAGGAGAAAAGCATCAAAACTTTTAAAGAAGATCTCCCCGAAGCAAAGGTCAGATTCAGTAAAGGGCTTCTTCCTCTACGGGGATCCATAGTCGACCCTAGCTATGAATACGAATCAGGACAGGCGATATTCTTGGTAGAGGAAAAGAGCGTGCCTTTAAAACTCCGAGACGCCGCTATAACCGAAAACCCGAGCCTGGTAGCCGGGATGAAGAGATACTTCGACCTTATCTGGAAACACGAATCCAGAAAGGAAGAGTAGATTAGAAAATCTTTACGAAGTTTTGCCACCGGAGTTCGTGCAATGTAGAGCCGGTTTCATTTTCAAAATTTACGCAAACTTTCCCAAACCACGTTTTCGAGTATTTCTTTCATGCTCCCTTCGGAGGCCTTACTGGCTCGGCTCGAAGATTCGGAAGGAGAAGGCGAAGTAAAATGTTGAACAGTGTTCGACCGGAGAACTCAACGCACTCCTGTCGTCGGAGAAGTAAGTTTGACAAGCAATCTTCCCTCTGAGTCGCCCTTTTCTATCTCTGCATAGAAAAGCTTATTAAGAAGTCCCGAGTATTTCTATGTGAGGTTAGAAAAAAAATGGTTGACTCTCCGAGGAAGACCCTAATTAAGTACGATTCAAAGGGCGTTGGATCCTCGTTCTGGCAAGAACTCTACGGGTACTCCAAGGAAGGGTACGAGTATCCCGGACTTTTGGACGAGATCCCTGGAGCCGAGAGACTGGCCGAGACTCTAATCGCTGTCCCGGAGGACAAGGCGGAGGTAGTGAAGGGCTTCCTGAGGGAGCACGGTGCCGAATTCGAGGAGAGAGGGTCGATGTCTCCGGCGTCAAAAGGCCCCCAGAAATCATCTCCCCAGGGTGAGCCCGACCGAGAGAGCCTCGAAGGGCTCGGAGAGAAGATAGACAGGCTGGGTCCTTTCATCAAGTCAGAGACCAAGAGAAACGCTAGAGAGGACGTCGAGATGTATGGCTACTGAAGTTCTGCTCGACACCAACTACTTGCTGGGATGGCACAGGCAGGACGATGAACTCCACCCCAGGGCCGAAACGGTCCAGAAAACGCTTGCCAGGGCCCGACCGATCCACATCGTCTTGGACTGCGTTTACTCCGAACTTATAGCCGTCCTGGCGAGGGTTCGGGTGAAGAGGGAGGGAAAACCGCGGGAGTTCCTGAGAGAAGAGAGGAAGCTGAGAGATACATACTGGAACAGTCTCGTGCCCATGGCGTACGTCGGCGGACAGGACCTCTTGGAAAGGGCGATAGACGTCAGCAGGGAGGCCGCGGAAAAGCACGGGGCAGGAATATCCCCTCACGATGCCATGATCCTGATATACGCCCACGAGCGCGAGATCCCGTTCATGGTTAGCTTCGACGAGGACCTCGGAAAGGTCGAAACAATCGAAGGGGAGGAGCTGGAAGTCACAATATTGGACGACGAGAACTGTGAGAAGTTGCTAAATGGGGTGCCCGACGATGAATGAAATTTCGAGGGAATGAAGAACTACAAAAGACCCAAGGTTTTCTACAGGAACTGGGATTACGGAGAGTTGCCCGACCCCGAATTTATCTGTCTCACTCCCAACGAGTTCGAAGAGAAGAGAAGGAAGAAAACCCACATAGTCAGGACCGCCGTTGAGGAAGGGACAGAAATTGTATAACCTCAAGGCGCGGAGAATCTTTTCCTTTCTTTCAATAGCTTTCCAAAGAAACTTTGCCATCTCCGCCGACATCGCAGTTGATCTTTATGAAGCGGGGGGGATAGGAAAAGAAAAGTCGTTGAAGGCACTAGAAAACTCTCAAGGACTCAACAACATTTACTGCTCAGGAGTGAGCTAAAATCAAGACAGCCAAACGGAAATCCACATGTTCTCCTAACCTCTCTAACTTTCCCTTAACTGCATTTACCAACACCAATGATTTTTCGCTTATATTACACCTCGCTCATAAAAAACCGGACGACCGTATTAGAGATCAAACATCCAGAAAACTTCTCACTCCGAACTCGTTTATTCAGAAATCGATATTTTTACAAACTTCTACCATGTTAATTGGAGAAAATTTCTTCGACAATTTGTTCGGTAGTGTAAACTTCCACCTCATTCTGCTCCTGAAAATCACCATCATCGGACCAGATCGGAATATCATAGGTCAGAGCCAGAGCCAAAAATTCAGTATCTTTTTCATCGATCGATTTCATAACTTTGTGAGCCTCCTTAACTTTCCCCTCGTAAACCGACGGGGAAACAATAACTATAGGGTGAAAGAGTTCGGATAACAAGTAATCATATTCTTCTTCTCGCTCTCGAGAGTCAAGCTTATCTTTGATAAGAGATTCGTACTTTTCGATCTCGTCAACAACGATTTCCGGAGCTAGGAAATCCACCTCCTCTATTTCAACAACTTCCCAAACGATAGAATCAGGATTTATCAGAGCAGAAAATTAGAACATTTGTATCTACAACAATTTTTTCTTCCGTTGCTGCCATGCTTTCTCTCTTGCCTCTTCAAACTTTTTCACGTCCTCCTCAGTCAAACCCAGCTTTTCAATTGCGGACCTTACCGATTTCATCTTTCTTTTCTTACGGGATAACTCCCTCTCCAGTTCAAACTTGGCAATTTTTTCCGAAATTCCGGAAGGCACCTTGATTTTTACCTCAGGCATTTTCAATCCCATCTTAACACTAATTTTCAATGGATTAAAAACCTTCTTAAAAAGTAAAGACAAGAATTGCTGTAGAAAATGCTAAAAACCATTTCTTCTACCGAAATCTGTGGCCTATGGGTGGTTCGTTCACTATCTCACAATTTTTTGGGATAATCCCTCGACTTAGACATTAGCAAATTTCAATCCCTCAAATTAAACCTCCAGATCGATCTTGATGTTCGGTTTCCTGCAGTCGCGCAAATGTCGACATTGTGGCAAAAGATATATCTAAATAAGAAAAGACGGCAATTTCGACACCCGTGCAAGTTGTGACATTTGTAAATCACAAATATTCTCCAGATTTTAAGTTAGCTCAATCTTCTATCTCAAAACAGTTTTACTGAACAAAAGTAAATCTAAAGACAAGAATATTGGGTTTTAATAAGCGCAAAATTTGGGTTGAATATCTATGAGAAACATCGTCCTGGTAACAATGGACAGCGTTCGGGCCGACCACTGCACTTTTCTTGGATACGAGAGAGAGACCTTTCCGAACCTAACCGAGATGGCCAATAACGGAATCTGTTTTAAGAATGCCATTTCTCCTGCTCCAAGAACGATTCCTTCTATCGTAAGCTCCTTTACCGGCGAGCCGATAACCCAGTACTTTAAGTGTGACTCGGAGTGGGATTTCGCTAGGAACTGTAGGAAGAACCTTGAGGAAAAAAGCAACTTTGTTGAGAAGCTCTCGGAGATGGGTTATACGACCTTTGGTTTCAGTCCCAATCCATGGGCATCGAGCTTTATGAACTTCGATCGGTACTTCGACTACTTTCAGGACTTCATGATGAACCAAGGAATATTCGAGAACCACCTTAAGGGTGGTGGGCTGATGAAGTGGATAAGAACCTTTAAAAATCTTTTGAAGAAGGAGGAGGCATTCAAGTCATGGGATACGTACTACGATGAGATAATCGAAAAGATAGATTCGACAAAGGAACCATTCTTTCTCTGGGTATTTCTGTTGGATACTCATGTTCCTTATATCACGCCTAAAGACAGAAAATGGACTAATTTCTTTGATATGTACTACCAATCCGCAAAGGTTTATAGGCACATCGAGAGCAAGCACATAGATTTTCCTAAAGGAGAGAAGCAGAAGGTGATTGACGCATACGATGATTCTCTCCGCTACGCGGACAAGTTTATCGGGAAGATAAAAGATGATCTGAGAAAGCACGACCCCCTATTCGTGGTAAACAGTGACCATGGAGAGGCGTTCTTCGAGAGGAATAACTACGGTCATTTCCTCCCATTGTTTTATGAAGAGAATGTCCACGTGCCTCTAGTGGTTTACGACGGGGCCCAGACAAACAATTTCGGGGAGCCAGTTTCGCTACTCAAGCTTTATGATATTATGCCCGGTTTAGGGGAATCAAGTCGCTCTAGTCTTTCCAGCTTGGTGGACGACTACGCCCTGCTGAAGGATTTTAGCTTTCGTGAGGGAGGAACAGTTTCGGGTGTTAGAATCGGAAAGTGGAAGTACATCAATGGGCAGAAAAAAATAATCAATTACTGTGGAAGTGAAGAGGAGCTATACGATTTAGAACACGACCCCCAGGAAAACAAAAATATTGTAAATGAATTTCCTAAAATTACTGAAGAGCTCAAAAAAGTATTGGATAAAGAGAAAGAAAAAGACCGAAAGGAATTAACAAAAACTGAGATTTCTAAACTCAGGGAGTCAAATGTTATCTAGTTTCAGGGTGAAAAATGAGGGCTTTGTTGTGAAAGAGGAAAATAGAGTTGGAATTGTCCTTTCGAGAAAATCAAAGGCGGATATAGTACATCTAAAAAAGCTTAGAAAGCTAGGATTCTCCTCCAAACAATATCCTCTAATTCATAGCGAAAATTGTAATGATCTGATTAAAAGTAATTCAATAATTAAAGTTTTGATAGGGTACCTTTATTTTCTAATTTTTTCGATTAGAAAAATCCGGAGAGGTAACTTTCAAGCTCTATTAAACCTCGACCACAAATATGTAGATATCCCTATTACAATAGGACTGGGGATACTATTTAGGATACCGATAATAACTAGAGTCCCCGGCAATCTAACTGAACAGTATAGAATCTACAAAAATCCAATTAAACGGTTTCTAATGGGTTTCTGGACCTATCTAGAAATAATACTGATCAGAGCGTTTTCTTCTAAAATCATAACAGTTGGGCCCTTCGAAAAGAAAAAACTTTTTGAGAGGGGTATTTCCAAAAAAAGGATAACTATCATTCCGACTTTGCCCCCTCTTCATATAAAGAATACGGGGAAGTCGGACAAACTAAGTCTTAGAGAGAAACATAATTTACCATTAAACAAGAGAATAATTCTATTCGTAGGAAGAGTATCAAGGGAAAAAGGTGCCCATATTTTGAAAAAGATTGCTAAAGAAGCCTTGGAAAAACAAAAAGGGTTTCTCCTCATAGTAATCGGTGTAGGTAATATGAAAGAAAAATTGAGTAAACATGAGAACGTAAGAATAGTAGGAGGGAAAAAACACGAGGAAATTTTTGATTTCTATAAAGCTTCAGATATCTTAGTTCTCCCATCCTTAGCAGAAGGCCTCCCCAATGTGATATTGGAAGCCTTGTCGGTAGGATTGCCAGTTGCTGCTACCGAGATAGGGGAAATTCCATGGATTCTCTCGAAATCCTTCAAGAGTTGCGATAGTCTTATAGAGTATGTTTTGGGAGGTAACTGGCAGACAGAAGAACTACCCTCAACGTTTCACAGAGAAAAGTTAAAAAAGAGCTGGTGTGCGATCTTTGCCTCTCTTCAAAAATAACTTATCAGTGAAAAATGCTTCAGAATATTATGGCTCTTGAACACTAAGGATTAATTATATTTTTCCCCTCCTCTTCAGATCAGTCAATCTTTTTTTAATTTTGTTTCTTTTTCCTTTTCGAGTGGAGGTTTCAGGAGTCGTTTCCAGATCAATCGCTTCGAACCAAGGGACAGTTATCAATTTCGAATGTGTTAACCCTCCTGGGTGTCCAAATAACCCGTTTTCCCCGAGAAGTTCTCCATGATCAGCGGTAATAATTGTCTCCCCATCTAGTTTTTTTAGAATTTGTTTTACATACTTCAAAACTATCTTTAAATTCATCATATACAATTTTTTAAGACCTCTACCCCCGAACCTTTTTATAATTGGGTCAATCGGATCTGTCGGAGGGAGAGAAAAAAGGCATTTTAACTTCCAAAGCATTTTTTTTCCTATTGTTTTTTCTAAAATAGCTTTAAGGAAATCTATAATTCTATAATACCTCTTCTTGGACCTGCCATAGCCGAATTTCCTTCCAGCTACATCACTCCCCATATAACCAAGAGGTAAATAGGGACCATGCGGTTGAAGATAATGTATTATTAATCTTTTTTTTGGATAATTCGATTTTGCTTTTGCCACTGCTTTATTTACGGTTTTAGGATGTACAGTCCCTAATTGAGTGTTCCATCCATCTTTCCAAACATCGAATATTTCCGAAAAATATTTTTTTGCATTAAAGCCTTTTACTTCAGTCACAGAGTTTATGTAGGGGTTTGTTGAAACATAAACAACTTTCTGATATTTTTCTGTAAAGGTATTTTTGCACCATTCTATTGTATTTGAAGCAGGCGAGTGTACTTTTTTTAGGCTTCCTCCTTGAAAAAAATTCTCGTGGATTTTCTCAAAATAATCGTATCGACAGGCGTCAAGAACAATTAAGTTTTTCCAATCACGGCTAGAAATAAGTCTTATTTGTTTCTCCATATTCTACCGTAAACAGTTTTCTGTTGAAAAGCCTTTCCAGAGAATTCCCCGATACCATCAGATGAAGTGTTAACTCCAACTGAAGAGGTTTTAGGCATGTCTGAGGAGAAGATTATCCTCGAGAATGGAGCGGTCGCCCCCGTGGTCGCGAGAGTAACCATAAAGCGTGAGGTTACTAACGATTCCTTCAACATATGGCAAGGTCAGGCCATAAAAGGATGTTACGTCTTCAAGTAATGATTCCCTCAATCATTAGAAAAGTTTTCTTACCCTTCCTCTTCATCCCGGTAGGACTCGACTATCTCTGCGTATTCCCTCCCTCCATCTTGGTTTCAGCCTTTGTAGTCATCAAATATATCCGAGTTCTGAATAGGGCTCTCTCCCTCACTATATAAATTCCCACTTTGGTACCATAAAGTCAGAGAAAAGTACTCTAAAAAGACAAATGAGAAAAGGTATTAAGGATGAAGTTGGAGGAAACTGAGGATAAATCACTAACTAGAAACTAGGGTTGAGGAGTTTGCGAGTGTTAAAATATGAAAACAATTTAGAGATATTAGGGATAATCTGCTTTATCACCTTCATCCTTGCAAGTGCTGATTTTATTTTTTTTAGTGCCTATCTATCCATTCTAAGAAAAATTTTCCTTCTTCCGTTTCTTCTTTTTGTTCCGGGGCTAATGATCTTAACTAGTTTACAACCAAAAAATTGGAGTTCTGAAAAGGTTTTTATATACTCTGTAGGATTGAGTATTTTCTTCTTAGTAGGAATCGGGCTATTAAATAGCTTCCTTGGATTATTATTAGAATATAAAACCCCATTATCCTCCTCTAATGCATTTATTACTATTTATTCCGTTTTATTATTTCTTTTTTTGTTCAATTATCGTAAAAATAATCCTCTTTTATTGGACTTAAAGTTAAGGTTAAGAAATCCAAAATCACTTCTTCCGTTTTTTCTGCTTTTTTTAAGCATTATAGGTGCCTTTTTTTCTTATTACTATAGGCTTGGTTTCTTGACCTTTTTGCTATATATTGCTATAGCCGCAATCCCTATTTTGGTCTATAAAAAAAATATAGAATCTAGATTATACCCGATAGTAATCTTAATGATTGGATTATCGCTTACATACTCACAATGGTTAATAGCTCCACATATTATTCATGGAGATATATCTTTAGAGTATTATTTTTCTAACATGGTTATGGAAAAAACCACATGGTTTCCAAGTCTTTTTAATGTTAAATTTAACAGTTTTTTAACCAATATTATGTATTTCCCTCTTTTATCCAAAATATCCGGATTAAATCTGGCTTGGGTATACAAAATTGTTTACCCGTTTTTATTATCCTTAATACCATTATCTATGTACGTTTTTTTCAAGCAATTAGGGAAAAGGAAAGCTTTTTTTGGATCTTTGTTTTTCCCATTTGTTTTTATATTTTTCAATACTAAACAGATTCGTCAACCAGTAGCACAATTATTTTTGATGCTGATTTTAATCTTGGTATTTATTGATAGTAAGAAATTAACAAAGAGGAAGTTTGCTCTTTTATCCTTTTTCATCTTATCTATGATTGTTTTCTCACATTATGGTACCAGTGTTATTACTCTCTTTATATTTGCTTCTATGATGTTTATTAGTTGGATAACAAAGTCTATATTTGATACAGAATTAAACGTAGGGGGTCTTAATTGGAAACATGTAATAGTTTTAGGATTATTAATTTTTTCTTGGTATATTTACACAAGCTCAGGAAGTTCATTCAGTGTATTGGTTAGACTTATCTATAGTGGTTTAGTAAAACCTTTTTCATTTAAAAGTTTAACAACAGTGAGTTATTTAAGAAAATATTTCGGAATTTTCTGGACCATCACAAAATTCTTAATTGGGATATTCCTCCTATTTATCGGAATTGGTATCTTCTCATACTTTTCAACGGTAATAAAAAGTATAAAGAAAAAAAAGCCAAAAATAGAACTATCGGGGTTTCAACAGAGTTTTTTCTGTTTAAGTCTTCCCGTATCTTTAATAATGATAATTACGCTAGTCTTGCCAAGAATATTTTCTGTTAGTGGATTGCACGCTACAAGAATCCTATTTATTATTTTTATGATACTTCCATGCTTTGGAATATTAGGAATAGAAATAACTTCAAGTTTTTTCGATGAGTATATTACAGGAATTGATAACAAAAAAATAATCGCAGTTTTTTGCTGTGTTTTCTTTATTTTTAATTCAAATTTAGTTGCAGAAACAACCCAAAGGACATTTGGAGAAGGGTATTCCGTTAATAAAGCCTTAATGCAAAGCCGTATAGACCAATCTGATACAGCGGAAAGGGTAAATTACTATAGTGCTATAGAATCGAAAAATAGGATTCTCGCACTAAATTGGATTGGAAAAAGAAGATCGGTTGATAAAATATTAGAAATTGGGACTAGTAATAAATTGCCTTCTTATGTCCATGCTAATATCAATCCTCGGTCAACAAAAAAAGTATTATCCGAAATTGACAATGTGAACAAGATTCATAAGACAAAGGATAGGTATCTATTTTTAAGTGGATTGAATATAACTGATAACATTATAGTTACTGGACTTAGTAAATGGTCTTCCTATAGTGTCCCTAAAGACATCAGTTGCATCTATAATAGTGGTAAAAGTAAAGTATTTTTAAAATAACATATACCAATTTAGCGATTATCGGTGAGTGCAATACCTTCTGTTCTACTGACTATCAAATTACGGGCCTTCACTTTAGAGTTTCGACTCTAAGATCACGGATTATTAAGGATGTACGTTTAGTGAAGAAATGGATGTTAGGGTGAGAAAATTAGAGTAGGATTAATTCACAGTAGATCCGAAAAATCAAAAGGTCCAGGCATTGCTTTTCGTACTTTAATCGGAAGTTTAAAGGATTTTGATGAGTTAGAGGTTATATCTATTGAATTTTCAATGGACCCTATTTTTATTTATAACGAATTAAACGAACTTAATTTGGATATTCTACATTTCAATAATCTATGGATGAGTCAACCAATTTTTGCAAGAAAGTGGAAGACCATAGTTACACTTCATGGAGATCTACACCTAACAATGCCTCGATACTGTGCTCCTAGTTATCCTTTTCCTATTAAGGTAGGTTATCTCCTTTTTTCCAGAATAAAAAGTTTGTTTTCTTCCAGATTTGTGGAATACCTACTTCCTGTCTCATCCTATTTGGCTGAATCCTTGAGCAATCATTTAGGTATCTCAAAAGAAAAAATGAGAGTCGTCTATAATAGTGTGAATCGTGATATATACAAACCAAAACAGGAAATTGGAGAGTACATGTCCAAAATATTTGAAGAATACAATATATCTCGGAAGAATTACATATTACATGTTTCCAATGCGAAACCTAAAAAAAATCCTGAAGCGCTTCTGAAGGCTTTTGAGTTAATATCCGAAAAATATAATGTAAACCTAGTTATTCCGGGTAAGAATTGGAAGGAGGTTAAAACGAAAAGTAAAGTGAAGACTATCGGTTTTATCCCGGAAAAATATTTACCTGAATTATATTCTAACGCAGTAGCTTTGGTTAATCCATCTTTACACGAAACATTTGGACTACCTTTTCTTGAAGCAATGGCTTGCGGATGCCCAGTAATCGGCTCTAATCGAACTGCCATGCCAGAGGTTATAGGAAATGCTGGTATACTTTTAGAAAAACCGACAAATCATCTATCCGTATATAAGGCCATTGAAAGACTATTAGAGAATCCTAATTTAAGAGAAAAATTGTCGAGGGAGGGAATTAAAAGAGCCAAAATATTTAATGCGAAAAAAAGTGCAAGAGAAGTTTTCGAACTTTATAAAGATATAGCCTCGTAAGTGTTTAGCGTTTGGTGGCTTTAACCATTTCTTTGCATGGGTCTAGGTCTTGTTGTTTCCACGTGGTCAGTAGGGTCATAATCGTTTCGTGGATTTTCATGCCCTTGTCGCTTCTGAGCCCGCCGATGATCTTCCGATGGACTACGTGTTCTCTGAGTGCTCTTTCGGCTTGATTATTCGTGGGTTCTAACCCCGGTTCAGACATAAAGGTGAACCAGTGCTTCTTTCCGTTCTTTATCTTTTTGATCAGGTCCTCTACTCTTTCGCTTTCGTAATCTTTGTTCAGGAGCTCTTCAAGTTCTTTTTCGGCTTTTTCTCTCCGCTTTTCTCGTTCTTTGGGCGGTGGATCTTTTCCGACGAAGTCTGTTAACTCTCTGTAGATTTTGTGAATCTTTTTCGATATGGGCTCCGCTTCTTCGCACTTGTCAGCCAGGTCTTCGGCTTCTCTCAACAAGTGAGCCCAGCACCGTTGCAGGTCTGTTTCTGGTGCGATGTTTTTGACGTATGTCGCGTAGGAGCTCCAGCCGTCGCTGACAATAATACCGTCGAAATCTCTTCCGAGGACTTCTTTCAAAACCTTCTTTCCTCGACTCTTCCTCAAGGCGATCAGCGTCTCGCTTCCGGTGGTGAACGCCCAGATCCAGTGCTGTTCACCATCGACATTCATTCCGGTCTCGTCCACGTAGAGAACGTCCGAATTTTGAATACGCGTCCAGACTTCCTCATATTCGGGCTGGAGCCAGTCGCTCGTCCTCCTCACGAAGTCCAGAACCGAAGCGGACGAAACTTCAAGATCATGCTGCCACTCGAACAAATCAGAAACCTTGCGATAAGGGATTCTCTCCTCGTATTTGAGCAATGTCGCCTGAACCAGGACATTCTTTCCGAAACGACCCTCTTCTGGACAATCTGGGTGCGAAGCGACAACATCCTCTCCACAGTCCCGGCATTCGTAGTGACCGAGCCTGTACTCCTTCGCAACACCACCGTCTGCTCGGGTTCAGGCTTCGATCTCGTAGTTCCCTCGTGACCTTTCTTCCGACCTCTACTTCCTCCACCGGAACTTGAAGATTTCGATTTTGAAGATCCACGTTTCTTGCTCGAAGGAGTGTGAGGATTCCGATACTTCCTCAACTTCTT
>CAYNPN010000012.1:0-39213 GCA_964399085.1 Hadarchaeota archaeon (SeqCode)
ATCACCCACCTAATCAAAGATTAGGAAGGAGACTTCTTGGCGCTAAAAGTTAAATCTGCTATTCTTCCTCAACAACGAACTCATCGTTTAGCTTAGTCACTCTTACTGTCATATCCTCGCTTCCGTCAAATCCGGATTTTCTCAAATCACTGAAATCGGCATTTTCTAAAAAATTCTTCAAAAATCTGAGTTTCTTCTCCCTTTCCTTATCCGGCTCTTTGATGAGCTCTTCAGCTAATTTCTCATATTTTTCTTTGGCCGAAGTCTCGATACAATGACCCTCCAAATTCAGTTTTATCTCCATTTTTCAGTCACCCTGGTCTACTTACTTGAGTCAAAATTTAAACCAATTTTGAACTATAAAGTCAACCGCACAATGGACAAACTCCAGTTAAAGACCCTCCAGCAAACTCCGAATCGGCCGACGTGTATTCATCACCCTCGGCCTCCCTCTCCTCATCTCCGATGTAAAGAACCTGTTCGGATTTGCTACCGTATCTATACACAGTGATACCCTTACAATCTAGCTCCCAAGCCACCTCGTAAATCTCCTTTACATCCTCGGGTTTCGCATCTGCCGGGAGATTTATCGTCTTCGAAACGGCGTTATCTATATGATCTTGAAAAGTGGCCTGCATCCTGACATGCCATTCGGGATCGATATCCAATGCAGTTACGAAAAGTCGCTTAACGAACTCAGGAATCTCGTCCATCTCCTGAACCGATTTTCCCTTGGCTAACTTTTTCATCAAATCCGCACTATAAAAGCCCCTTTCTTTCGCCACCCTCTCGAAAAATGGGTTAACCTCGAAGAGTCGTTCGCCCTCCAAAACATTTCTCATAAAAGCTACCGAGAAAAGAGGTTCTATACTCGAAGAACAACCTGCTATTATAGAAATGCTGCCGGTGGGAGCTATCGAAGTCACAGTAGCATTTCTCATGTAGTCATATTCTTCCTTCCAAATACTCTTATCAAAATTGGGGAAGGAGCCTCTCTTCTCTCCCAGTTCTCTGGATTTCTCCCTCGCTTTTTTGGAGATGAAGGCCATTACCTTGTCGGCCAGTTCCAGAGCCTCCTCTGAATCGTAGGGGATACCGAGTTGAATCAACAGTTCCGCCCACCCCATAACGCCGAGGCCAACTTTTCTATTGGCCTTTGCCATTTCCTCCACCTCCGAGAGAGGATAATCGTTGGCATCTATGACGTTGTCAAGAAAGTGAACGGCGATATTGGTAACCCTTTCTAATTTTTCCCAGTTTACCTTGGTCTTTCCATTTTCATCTTTGGACATTCTGCTCAGATTAATGCTTCCAAGGTTGCAGGGTTCATTGGGCAAGAGCGCCACTTCGCCACAGGGATTAGTCGCACTTATCTCCCCAACTTCGGGAGTCGGGTTACGTCGATTTATTTCATCGATGAAAAGTACACCGGGATCGCCAGTCTTCCAGGCATTTTGAGCTATTTCGTCCCACACCTTCCTGGCCTTTAACCTCTCCACAACCTCTCCAGTCCTCGGATTTACCAACCCATATTCCTTGTCTTCTTCCACAAATCTCAAGAAATCATCCGTAACCGCAACCGAGATATTGAAATTATTAAGGGGGCCCTCCTCGGACTTAGCTCGAACGAATTCCATGATATCGGGATGATCGACCCTGAGTACCCCCATCATGGCTCCTCTTCGCTTACCGCCAGCTTTGATCACTTCCGTAACTTTGTCAAAAACCTTCATGAAGGAAACAGGTCCGGAAGCCACGCCCTTAGTGGACTTTACAATGTCTCCCTTCGGCCTGAGCTGAGAAAAATCGAAACCCACTCCTCCACCAGTCTGCTCGATCAGGGCAGTGTTTTTTACTGCATCGAAGATACTTTCCAAAGAATCCCCAACCGGGAGCACAAAACAGGCACTGAGCTGACCGAGCGGAGCATTTGCATTGAAAAGAGTGGGGGAGTTCGGGAGAAACTGGAGTTTACTCATAATCTCAAAAAAATTCTTGTAGCTTTCCTGAGAATCTTCTCCGTATTCTTCATCAATTTCTGAGATTGCTTTCGCCACTCGTTGAAACATTTCAATAGGTGACTCTATTATCTCTCCCTGTTCGTCTTTCAAAAGATATCTCTTCTTCAAAACTTCCAAAGCGTTAACGGTAAGCTTAGGTTCATCCTCAATTCCTAATTCCTTCTTCAGCCCCCTAATTTCGGCTTTTTTATTTCTGTACTTGGAGTACTCTTCGGCGACACGGTGCATTCCTTTATTTTCTAATTCCTCAATGACTAAATCCTGTATATCCTCGACCGATGGGACCTTCTCCTCAAACTTCTCCTCTAAAATATTCACCACATCATCCGAAATATCTTTAGCAGTCTCTCCGTTTCTTACATCTACCGCAGCCAAAGCCTTATGGATTGCATCTGTTATCCTCTTCTGATCAAAATCCGTGGTCGTTCCATCCCTCTTTCTTATTTTTGAGACAGACATTTTATCAAATTCTTATACGGTTGTTCTTTTTGGAATTGGTAACTAATTGATTTGAAACGATATTATGAAGGTTGAAAAACTAAAACCCGGACTTAATATCTTCATAAACTACCCCCTAGACTCTCCAAAGTACTCTCTTCGGTTTGTTCTTTAAATGAGATAGAATAAAAATTTAAAAAACATTTGATCTTTTTCGAAACCCCTTCTATTCCGAGAAAATCGTTAGGGAATATATGTTTAAATTCGATATACTATTAGAATGGGGAAGAGTAAAGATTTAGGTCATTAACTAGAGAAAAAAGATTGATGGAAAGATTCCCGAAAAGTCAAAAGAAAAAAATATTGATGGATATAATCGCAAACTTGGAGGACGAAACTTCTTTCCAAGAAATTCAGGAAATATTTGAAAGTGGAGCTGAAGCCTCAGTTTCCCTTGACACAGTGAAAGAAGCAGCAGAGAAATTGGATAGGAAGGAAATAATCTCTATAAAGTCGGGAAAAATTCTCCCGCGGACTACACCTTAAATGAGGTAGAAATTATCTCATAGGTCTGAGCAGCGATATTTATACTTTCAATTAGACCTCTATACCTTTCCTCAAATACTGCTTTTTCTTGCCAATTCCTAAGTGAACTACCTCCACCTAACTCGCCTCGCTCGTTAGGAAGAGGCTTCCCTCCTCGGTCTCTCCACTTGTCGAGTCAGAGGTGGAGACCATATCGGAAGAGTTCTGGGCTGGCTCACTCACAGCCCCGACGCCGGGGATGTTACCCGACGCCACCTTTGTCCTTTGGAAGATGTTCTTGGCGCCGTTGAAGTCGGCATTTATCTCGTATCCGCACCGGGGACACTTAAACGACCCTTGGTTCGGTCTTTTGCCTTTAGCACCGCACCTGCTACATTCTCGACTCGTGTAGTGCTCGTTCATCTTCAAGACCTGTATCCCTCTCTCGTTTGCCTTATATTCGAGATATTTGGCGAGCTTGTAGTAGGGAAAATTGCCGATCATCCGGTTCATCGTCTCCCCCATATCGCCGCTGCCTTTCCTCAATCCTTCAAGGTCTCCGACGACTATCAACTCATCGTTTTGGTCGGCTTCTTCCACGAGTTCTTTGGCTATTTCGTGTAGTTTTTGGTCTACCTTTCGGGATTCCTTGTCCGAAAGTCTCGCTATTTCATCTTTCAGCTTCTTCTCCCCGAGCCTTTTCCGCAGCCAGTTGTAGTGTCTCCGAATTCCTCTGATCTCCCTGCCCCGAAATTTCGGTCTATCTCTGTGCGATGCCACCGACACCGCGAGGTATTTCTGCCCTACATCTACGGCAAGGAGACCGGAGTAGGATTTCCTAGCTTGAACCGTTTTCTTAACGGTCAGGTGAAAGTAGAACTCTCCATCCTTTTTCAAAATCTTGGATTCACAATACTTTACACCGCCGCCATCGGAGGGGATTTGGATGTGAGGTTTGATAGGGACATTGATACCTCCGTAGACGGAAGCAACTCTCACATTTAACCAATATTCCGCTATTTCGTTGTCCGCTCTTTGAATATCTATCAAATCTTTCCTAACCGAGATAGGATATTCCTTGCCGTCCTTGATCTCTTCGTAGTACCTCTCCGCCTGTTGCTTGTTTGCCGAATAGAGTTCTACATTCTCATTTTCGCGAAGATATTCTTGAAGATTCTCATACTCTCTTTCAAGAGCTTTCCTCTTCTTTTCGGTAAGATGGGCTATCTTGCATTTAATCGTCTTCCGGACCTTCATCAACACGGAATCACTCGTCTAACTTTCTAACCTCTTATCGGGAGGGGGCAGTGAAACTAAAAGCCAATTCATCACCCACCCAACCCACGATTGGGAAGGTGTCTTCTCGGCTCAATGAGATAATTTCAAGTACTCTAGCTTCCAGAAGTTGGGAGATTGGAAGCAAAGCTTCCGGAGTATAAGCGAAGAACAAAATAGCCAAAACATAAATTATATGAGGAGAAAACCGTAATTGCCATTACCAGATTAATTTCGGTGGTATGAAAATGGAATCTAAAACTTTGAAGAATCTTTTCAGGGAAGAGATAACTACCCTGACTGAATATGAATCTAAAAAGGTACTCAGAGAATATGATATCCCCTGCCCAAGTGAATTTTTAATTGAGGAAACAGAAAACATAGAAGATTATCTCTCCGATTTTAGAATGAGAGAGAAAGATTTGAGTTATCCAATATATTTGAAAGTATCTTCTCGGGATATCCTACACAAAACAGACGCAGGAGCGATAGCCCAAGCTGATTCCGACGAAGAATTGATTGAAAAAGGGAAAAATATACTCCAAAACGCTCGGGAATACGATGAAAACGCAGAGATTCAGGGAATTCTATTGAGTGAGGATGTCTCAAGTCCAGAAAATCGAGAATTGTTCATTGGCTCGATGGTGGATGACCAATTTGGCAACATGATTTCTTTTGGAATCGGGGGGATAGCAATAGAAGTTTATGAAGATGTCGAATTCAGAGCGGTTCCCCTTGAAGAAAAAGACGTTTACAATATGATTAAGGACCTCAAAGGAAAGAAAATTTTGGAAGAATTCAGAGGCAAACCGCCTGTAGATATAGAAGAATTGGTAAACACCATCTTGAATTTTTCAAACCTCATCCAAGAAAATAAGGAAATAGCCGAAATGGACGTAAATCCCCTATTCGCCGGCCCATCTGGAACAGTGGCAGGGGATGCCTTAATTAAAATTTCCGAATAAAGAACCTTAAGAATACTCGCTACTCAATCTCTTCAAATCTTCGAGTAAAATATTTTTCCATCGGAAGTCTTTCTCCGAATTTTCCCCCTCCCTTCCAGATAAACTAGATGTGCAATTGCTTCCCCTGTTGCGAACCATTTATGAGCGGTCGGTAGCTCTTCCCAAGAATCAAAATTGATGTCCCAGGTTATTTTAGGCGCGATATCCCAAGCAGTCTTTTCTTCATCCTCTTCGAAAACGGATAAAATTTCATTTAACCTATTCTCATGATGCTCCCGTAGCTCTTCTATCCTCTGTCTATGGTCACTCTGAATGCTCCTATGACCGGGCAAAACTAAATCCACATCCAACTCGGAAACCTTTTCCAAGCTTTTCAGATAATCCCTGAGCGGATCATCCATCACCGGCCACCAAGTGATGTTTGGGGTGATATCGAATAGGATATGGTCCCCGGAAATCAAAATTTTCTTCTCAGTTTCGTAAAGACACAAATGACCAGGAGAGTGACCGGGAGTTTCAACGCATTTAAAGGAATAGTCTCCAACCTCAAGCTCGTCCCCCCCGCTCATGGAGATAAAATCCAATTTCTCCCCGGGACTGTATTGCGACCCGGGATGTCTCTTTAATATTCTCTCAATTTCTTCTTGGGGAAAGCCGTTCCTTTTATAAAATGATAACATTTCTTGAAAGGCACCGGAGATCTCTTCATCGTCTGCACTTAAATAAGAAGACTCAATTTCATTGAAGTAAATTTTTGAATTCTTAGTCGCCAATACTCCTACCAACCCCAAGTGGTCAGCGTGGAGGTGCGTGACGAAAAAATCGGAATTATTTAGATCTATATTTAATCCTTCCAGCTCCTCAACTATCTTCTTTCTACATTTCTCCAGGTTCATTCCAGTATCGATAATAAGGGTTCTATTTTCACCATCAATAACGTAGGAATTAAGAGAACCAAGAGGATTATTAGGGAGTGGTATCTCTATTCTGTAGAGATTGGGTAAAATCTTCTCCATTAAGTTGAAAGAAACAAATAACTACTTATAAATCATCCCCCTCCCGAAAACCATCGCAGCGGAGTAAATATTATCAAAAATAATTTCCTGAAATTCTTACTGGCTCATGGATAAAAAATTGAGAATGCGGCTCGGATGATACTCGAGAGCGATTATTCAGTCGCCTTCACCGGAGCAGGTGTTAGCACCGAATCCGAAATTCCCGACTTTAGAAGCTCTGGCGGAATTTGGGACAGGTACGATCCCAGCGAGTTTACATACCGATCTTTCCGGGAGGACCCCGCCGGATATTGGAAGAAGAGACTCAAGATGAGGAAAGAACCCGACTTCGACATTGAAAGTGCCCAGCCAAATCCTGCTCATAAAGCCATCGTGGAACTGGAAGATATAGGAAAATTGAGCAGCGTAAGCACGCAAAATATAGACAACCTACGTGAACTACCTCCACCTAACTCGCCTCGCTCGTTAGGAAGAGGCTTCCCTCCTCGGTCTCTCCACTTGTCGAATAAAAAGGCCGGGAACTCCGTCGTGATCAAGCTTCACGGAACAAGTTCAAAGGTGAGATGTCTAGAATGCGAAAGAGAGTATCAATCGGAATTCGCTTGGAAAAGGGCGGAAGATGGGGAACTACCTCCAAAGTGCGAATGCGGAGGGACTCTCAAATCAGACACGGTTCTTTTCGGAGAATCTCTTCCCCAAGAAGATCTCCGAAGAGCGAGGGAAGAGGCTAAAAGATGCGACCTTATGTTAGTCGTCGGCTCCTCGCCGGTCGTGCAGCCAGCTGCCTCTATACCCCGAATATCCAAAAGAGGGGGAGCCAAATTATGCATCGTTAACCTTGATCCAACTCGGATGGATGAAGAAGCCGATGTAGTAATTCATGGAAAAGCTGGTGAAATCTTGCCGAAGATTGTGGATTCTCTAAGGCAGGCCAGAAGCAACTGATTCATCTTTATTAATAGTCCGGTTTATCATTCCCATATCGGAAAAACTTGGAGTAAATGCATTCCTCGGGAGGCATTCTCAGGGGCATTCCTGGCTTATCCGAGAAAGGAGCCTCTGCACCTTTTATAATGGCCGCGGGTATCATCTCATCGGCCTCCCCCATTACAAGCTGAGCGGCGGAAGCAAGCTGATCCCCGACCCCCTGAAAGGTAATTTTCAATTCACGGCCGTACAAATCCTTCTGATTCCTAAAATCCAGGGTCTCCTTCAATCCGCTGGAACCTAGAACTTGACCCGTGGTCCCTCGCCTTAATGGATGAACATGGCTATCCGATATTATAAGTCCAATATTCTCGTTCAGTCTGCTCTCAAATTCCTCTCTCAAATCATATGCCAACCCTTCCGGATTTTCCGGTAACAAGAGAGCCTTTCCAGCTGGGACATTGGACCTATCTACTCCGGCGTTTACTCTGAGCATTCCTTCTTTTAAAGTGAGAACACATTCGCTATTGAAATCAAGAATCTTATCCGATTCCCGAATTATTATTTCAACAAATTTCTCGTCCAAACCAGTTTCATCGGCTATTTCTTTTGCCCTTCCACTTGCCTCTATTTCATCTATCACTACGGTCCTCTCAAAAGCAGTTGAAATCACGCTCGAAGATATTACTATAATATCCTTTTCATTGACGAAGAAATCTTTCATGTCCTCTATTGAATCCATAATTATTGTAGCTAAATCATCACCAGGTTCTATCAGGGGGGTTTTGACCCCTCTCACTATTATTTCGTTTTCCATGACAGTAAAGAGATTTAATGGTTCTAACTGTTATATTCGTGGATTAGCTCCGTAATCACTAACTGTAAGTACGAATGATACTTTTCAGTAGCTTCGAGCCAAAGGCTCGGAAAAATGGATCTTACACCGAATTCGGCTAAATAAATTAATAAATAAAAGACTAGATGTTGAATTGTCTTACGAGCTGGACAGGGCCCGTAGTCTAGTGGCTATGAGGAGGCGAACGATAGTTCCCTCCTAGCAAACGTCACCTTGACATGGTGAAGGTCGAGGGTTCAAATCCCTCCGGGCCCACCACTTTTCATCTCTAGAATCAAAGAATTGGTTAACCTGTTTTCCGGATTTCCAACTCTGGATTCTAAAATATGGAGAAGCGCTCCAACCAAAAATATTAAAAAATAATCAGGCTAACTGGACCCAAGTCTATAAAGATATACTTAAGTGATATAATGAGTTCCGAAAGCTTTGCGAACCCGGCCCCTCTAGGACTCGCGGGATTCGGTTTTACGACGGTTCTTTTGAACCTAGTAAACGCCGGTCTGATATCAAAAAGCACGGAAACGACCTTGATTCTGACTATGGGGATATTCTTTGGGGGGCTCTGCCAGCTGATAGCCGGTTATTGGGCCTTCAAATTGGACGAAGTCTTCCCGGCAACTGCATTTACTTCCTATGGAGCCTTCTGGGAAACCTTTGCCTTCTACCTTCTAATGAGTGCCGTCCTCGGTTGGACTGGCGGAGCAGGCTCCTCCGGACTGGCAGCCTACATGATTCTCTGGGGAATATTCACGTTCTACATGTGGATAAACAGCTTCTACCACAATTGGAACCTTGTCGGAGTGTTCCTAACCTTATGGATTTTATTCTTCCTTCTCGGAATCCACTTTATAACTGGAAGCGGCGCGCTTCTAGAGATTGCAGGATACGAGGGGATACTTTGCGGTGGCTGGGCCGTATGGGCCAGTTTCTGCTTCATTTTCAAGGATCACTCCGGAATCGATCTACCCGGCATGGGCAAGCCGTTTTAGAAAATTACCTGCCCGTAGCCAATTTCTCTTTTTTCTTTTTTTTACAGAACTTAGCGGAAATAGAAAAATCCCCTCCGGGAGCAGGCCGTGGAGGTTCTCCAAGCGTTGGGTCCATAGATTTGTACCGATTCTCAATCCTTCATGTCGAAATACTCTAATTATTTTCGGAATCTATTCCTCTCTATAGGCTGCTCCCCTATCCGGAGATTTCGCAAATTTTGCATATCGGGACAGATATCCCTTCTTAACTCTAGGCTCGATAGGTTCCCACTCCTCAAATCTTCTATCCAGTTCTTCCTCCTCCACCAAGAGGTTTATGGACTTGCCGGGAATATCAATCTCAATCTTATCTCCCTCCTCGACAACGGCTATAGAGCCCCCTTCCATGGCTTCGGGTGATACATGTCCGACAGCAGCTCCTCTAGTGGCTCCGGAAAAACGGCCGTCGGTTACTAAAGCAACTTCCTCTTCTAAGCCGGTGCCGGTAATTAGTCCCGTAGGTGCCAACTGTTCCCTCATCCCGGGACCACCCTGAGGTCCTTCATATCGAATCACCAGAACATCACCCGAATTTATCTTTTCCCCGACAATAGCATTGACGGCCTCCTCTTCACTATCAAAGACACGTGCATTTCCAGTGAATTTCATCATTTCATCCGCTACGGCAGCCTGTTTTACCACACATCCGTCCGGAGCTAAGTTGCCCCTCAGGACGGCGAGACCGCCCTCTTCGTGGTAGGGTTTATCCAGGGGGCGAATAACTTCTTCATCTACTACCTCCGCCCGGGAGACATTTTCTTCCAACTCCTTTTGGGTAACCGTGAGGCATTTCTCGTTGATTGCTCCGGTATCTAGGAGTCTCTTGACCAAGGCGTGTACACCTCCGGCGCGATGAAGGTCTTCCACGTGGTAATCCCCAGCGGGGCTCAAGTTACAGATATGGGGGACCTCCCGTGCGATCTCGTTGAAACGTTCTATATCCAAATCCAAGCCCGCTTCCCTCGCAATAGCAGGTAGATGCAAAGCCGTATTCGTCGACCCTCCCAGAGCCAAATCCACCGCTATTGCGTTGTCAAACGAATCTTCCGTCAAGATGTCGAGAGGTCTTATATCCTTTTCGCAAAGTGACATCACCTGTCGCCCGGCCTCCTTGGCCAATCGGGTCCTTTCGGCCATGACGGCAGGTATGGTCCCGTCCCCAGGTAGTCCCATGCCAAGTGCCTCGACCATGCAGCTCATCGTATTCGCCGTAAACATGCCGGCACAGGAACCGCATCCCGGATTAGCATGATTTGCAATTTCCTTCAACTCTTCTTCGGAGATTTCTCCTTGCAAATGTGCTCCGAGCGCCTCCAGGGCGTCGGCCGCGTCTATTTTCTCTCCCTTCAACTCGCCCGCCAGCATCGGACCTCCGCTGACGACAATGGTCGGGAGGTTCAATCTCGCCGCGGCAATCAGCATTCCCGGGACTATTTTGTCACAATTAGGGACCAAAACAAGGGCATCAAATTTGTGTGCCTCGGTCATTACTTCAACTTCATCCGCGATTAGTTCTCTACTAGGGAGCGAATATCTCATGCCGTCGGTGTTCATTACTAGCCCGTCACATATCCCTATTGTAGGAAACTCGAATGGGGTCCCACCAGCATCGATGATTCCCTTTTTGACCGCATCGACTATCCTGTCTAGATGGGCATGACCAGGCACTATATCGCTGTAAGCGTTGGCTACACCCACGAAGGGCCTGTCAATTTCTTTCTCCGACAAACCGAGGGCCCTCAGCAAAGATCTCGAAGGTAACCTATCAACCCCTCTCTTTATCTTATCGCTCCGCATATTTGCCCAGTAAAAAGTTGCAACCGCTCCCTTAAGTTATTGAACGATTTTTGACGATAGAGCCCCGGGAAAAGACTAGCTCTATATAGGTTTTTTATCTAATCCGCCGAATATAGCAGAAACTTGCTCTCGGGGGGGAGCAATTTCAAGCCGTATTTCGCTCACTAGGGAATAATACCTTCTAATTCCTTTTGACTCTCGATGAGGATCTTGTTATCTATTTTGCCCATATTTAATTTATCATTATTGCCATAAAGCTTTAAAAGTTCCGTAATCTCGGAAAAATATTTATATCCACGGCTTAGAGGAGGTATTTTCATATAAAGTAAGCTGTTGAATTTTCACTCCTTCACTAATGTATGGGATATAGCTATCTCTAGCTGGAATTACTAACCTCAGCGGAAATTGTGGTGAAAATTGGACCCCTGACATCGATCTTCTTATTATTATCCGTTATGAACCGTCTCGCTGGCTTCTCCAGTTTAAGATTAATATCCGACAAGTTTTCCGAAATTGGAACTTGAATTTTTATACTATCTTTTCCCTCTTCCACCGCCAACTCAATTTCCCTAGCAGCCCTATTCGCGAAGGATTCCATATAGGTTATACCTGTATCTATACCACTTTCTCGCACATCACGTAGAAATTCATCTCCCTCCCATCCTTCGGGAGGAACTCCGATGATATTTCCGTCCTTTACATATATTTCATTAAACCCGGCTGGTCCGATTAACTGAGTATTTTCCTCCGGTTCGATTAGCTTTACCGATATATTTTTACCACTAACTTCTCCCTCAAAGACCTCAAACTCGCATGGGCTCGGCTCATCTTTACGATCCCTGGCAACTTTCTCGATTCTTTTGGAAATTTCTCTTCCCTGCTCTGTCGAGGGTTTCTTTTTAAGCTCAATCATCCGGGATATTTCTTCGTCGCTCAGATCAAGCTGCTCATATTTATGAGGATAGATTAAGGACCTCATGTCCTCCTCCCCAGTTCGAATCATCAGAATTCTTTCCAAACCGATTCCGAGATTAAACACTGGATGAGAAATATCATAATTTGCCAAAGATACTGGGTTGTACAATCCAGCATTTCCTATCTCTATCATCTCGCCTGTCTCGGGATGACTTACGAATATCTCAAATTCGGAATTTGGGGCGTAATATTTGGAGGTCGCCGATTTCTTCTTAAATTCGACCTCATTAAATCCCAACTCGTTCAAAATCTTCGTCGTGACCTCCTTCCCGTCCTCTAAACTAATTTCCTCAGCAAGAATGACAATAGAAGCCGTCCAAGACCTGTAAAGGTGCGTCTCGTCGAGTTTCTGTTCGCGCCTGTACTTCGAGTCAACGGTAAATAATTGGATTGGGTACGGCTCTCTATACTGCATCTCCCTCAAGACGGGGAACCATCCTGCGGTGGTATGAGACCTCAAGGTCATTTTTGAAGGGACCGGCTCAAGCTTTTTGAAATCTTCAAAGAGGGACAATATATATGAAGCTTGGTCGTCCTCAATCCCCAATTCTTCCACCAACACCTCCGTCAAATCATCCGCCGAAATTTCACCCTGCTTGTATCTCCTAAAAATACTCTCCAGTTTTTCCGGCTCATCGAACCCCGGGATTTTTTCCCGGATTTGTTCCAAATCACCGCGGCTTATTCCCAAATCGGAGCGATCGAGTCCGGCGAGGAAAAATATCCGGTCCAGAATTATCGGGGCCTGGGGGCCGTACTGCATGTGAATTTCCTCCTCCTCAATCAAAGCAGGGACCACAATCTCTCGAAAACCCGAGTCGAGAAGAATCTGACGGAACTCCTGTACAAGATCGAATAAAGGATGGGGTTCTCCTTCATCCTGAAGGGAGAAATATTTGCCCTCTTTCTCGACCAAACTTTCGGAATCACGCCAAGCTTTTTCGTAATCTTCCTCGGCCTTCTCCTTGAGCTTTTCTATATCGAATTCCATCTTAATCCTCCATGTTTCCCTCCGTTCTACTCAGGGTGTCCTCTAGCTTTCTTTCCCTAACAGCCCTAGTGATGTCAGCCCGCGTATCCTCGAGAGTTTTCCTAGCGGTATCTCTCCTGTGCTTCATGCCGGGCAATATCGAATCGGGATAGTCAAACTGTTCCAACAGATCAAAAAGCTTCTCCATCCTATCGTGAATCTCCTCTGCCTCCTCAACTTCATCTTCCCGCAATAGATTGAGGAGATGACGTCTCAATTCACCCGCACTTTCTGCCAAGGCCTGGGCATATCCTTCGTAGAGGACATCTAGATCCTCGGGATCCGGAATTTCATTGCCCCTCATGAGAAAATCCGTAATAATCAATTCCGAGAATTCTCTATGCGCTGCTATCAGGGCCCCGTGGCCGCGAAATTGGGGGTCCGACTCCAAAATTTCGTTCAATTTTGAAATATAATCTTCAATCTCCTGCTTCTTCTCCTTAAACTCCTCCATATCCCCCCTGTGAAGGGCTGCCATAGCACTGGATGACTTTCGAATCGATCGGTGGGAGATATCCAACATCTGCTCCCTGGTGTCCTCCAGCTTATCGAGATATTCCAAAATTTTTTCTATTTTCTCCCTCAAGGTTCTACCTCCATCTTTCCTTTTGACGTTAGTGAGACATTGCTTTTAAACGAGGGCATGAAGCGGTGCTCCAAAAAAAGTGGAGTCGTAAAGCGTATTCTCACCGGCGAAAATCCTCGGTGGGCCTGACCTTATTCGTCCTTTTATAACGGGTCTTTTCGATAGCATTCTTCTCCTCCAAGTTGCTTAAAAGTGCGCTGAGCTTGGACTTCGAAAATTCTACCTGCCTCCTCAATTCATCCTGCCTTACCTCTCCCTGGTTCATGACCTTCCTCAAGACCATCTTTTCGTCCTCCGTCATCGCCATCATCGCTGTCTTGATTGCTCTTTCCTTCATATACCTCCTAACCAGCCAGTATAGAAATACTCCAATTATCGTGGAAACGGTAATTAGAAGGAATATACTAACCATCGCGGAGTAGAGATTTATACCCGGGGTCCCGCTCATCAAAACAAAGAGTATAATACCTAAACCTATCTGGAGAGCGATAATCAGGGCCACCAAACTTACCAGATCTCTGAGTTCCATCAGTTTAATGTGGGGTGCATATGACGTAAATATGTTTTTCTATTAAATTTACTTCATTTTCTTATAAGGCGTTTTTTAGAGTTTTATGAACGTTTTTGAACGGTCTAACATCTTTTTTTGCCTAAAAAAATGTGCGGGAAATCCTCCCAGTACCGACATGAACGGTCGTTAGAGATTCTTTAAATAAGGTCCTCGACAGTGATACAATCACACGGTCGATTAAAATGGAAAAGATTGAGAAAGGGCAAAATCTGTCCAGCCGTTTGAGAGAAATAAAAGAGATACTAACTGAGGATGAGGACGATCAAGCTAAAAATGATGAAAAACCGGAGGTGAAAAAGAATGTTAAATTTAGATGAAGCTGGAATAGCCGGCTTAACAGTAGCAGTGGTTGCAGTGGCGATCGCCGGAGCATCAGCCGGTTCGGCAGTAGCAGTAGATACTTATGCCGATCAACAACCTGACAGCCCTCTCTATGGACTTGAAAGGGCTGGAGAAGCCATCAAAGAAATTACCTACGCAGGAGGAGAAAAATGGAATTTAGCCAGAGCGGAGGAACGAACTCAGGAATTCGAGCAAATGGCCAAGAAAAACAAGGCTCAGAAATTTGAGGGTCTCTTAGACGAAGCAGGGAATAGATTTGGTAAAGCCGTTCAATCTGCTAATAGAGTAAAGGGACTACAGAGGGCGGAAAACGCCATTCGAAAGCACATCAGGGTCTTGGAAAACGTGCGAGAAAACGTTCCTGAGGAAGCCAAGGCAGGAATATCCATCGCAATATCCAGAGGAGTGCAAGTCAGAGCAACGGTTGCTGCCCAAGCATCCGGTAAGAAGCCAGGACAACAAATTTCAGAGGGGGAAAGAAACGCAATCGAACAGGAGCTAGGAGAAATTAATCGAGAAATACAAAGAATAAGAGATAGAGTCAGAGAAAATATGCAAAATGCTAGAGAGCTGGGTGAAAACGTCAGGCAAAGAGCCATGGAGATGGTTGAGAATGTAGAAATCGAAACTGCTCGCGGTTTAATGAACAGAGTTTCAGAGATGGTGAAGGAAAATCGTCGCGAAAACTGTGAAAATCTCATCTCCGGGCTAGCTGGGGAAGCTCAAGAAAGACTCAATTATGCCGCAAAAGCTGCTGTAGATAACCGAGGACTCGAGAGAGCGATCGAAGCATCTCAAAAGCATCTAAGGGTTCTGGAGGAAGTAGAAAACAAAGTTCCAAAGGCAGCCAAACCGGGTATAAGTCTAGCCATGAAGCATAGTACACGCCATACTCAAGTTCTGGAAAATATACGGGAAAAATTAGACAACGGAAAATTTTCCCCTGGACAGATGAGGAAGGAAGTTAATAGAGAAGTTAATAGAATCCGAGAAAAAATGCGAGAGAAAGCTGAAAACATAAGAAATCAGGTTCAAGAAGCCATTAAAGAAGGTAACTGGGAAGAATTCGCAGAAGAGATGGAAAAAGGATGGAAAGAATTCGCAGAAGAAATGAAAGACAAATGGGGAGACGAATCTGACCAGGATTCGAAAAATGAAGACAATGAGAAAGGAAAAGGCCCACAAGGCATACTTTAAGTCATCTGGGAGAGGTCGAAAAGCCTCTGACCTCCCTCCAATTTTTATTTATTTTTAAAATAAAGGAGAGAATAAGAAAATGTTAAATCTAAATCAAGGCGGAATAGCAACCCTGGCGGTTGGAATAGCAGTCGTAGCCGTAGTCGGAGGGACGGTTGGATCATCTACCATCATAGATCAGATTGACACTCAACCGGACTCGCCCATCTACGCCCTTGAGAGAGCCGGAGAAAAGATTAAAGAGCCCTTATTTGGTGGTCAAAATTGGGAGATAAATAGGGGTGAAGAAAGGACTAACGAATTCGTTCACATGTTGAGGAAAAATAAAGTTCAAGGTTATACTTCGCTCTTAGAAGAGGCTGGAAATCACTTCAGCAATGCGGCCAAAAAGGCCAGTGATAACCAAGGTTTGAAAAGAGCGAGAAACGCATTGAAAAAGCACGTCGATGTTCTGGAAAATCTCACAGATAAAGTGCCTCAAGAAGCAAAGGCTGCCATTCTTCTGGCAAGGGAAAGAAGTTCTAGGCATATGCAGGTTCTAGAAAATCTGGGAGAGAATATACCTCCTGGAAGAAAAAACTTCGAGAAAATGAAGAGAGAACTGGAAAATAGGATGGACGAAGCTAACAAAAAAATCGAGAAAAAACAGGAGAAGGTTGAAGATATGATTGAAAACGCCAAAGGGAACAAAAAGAAGATAGAAAACATAATAGAAGAACTCGAAAAGGGGGTCAGAAAAGATAGTGGAAGAAACGAAAATAAGGGAAAGGAAATCTCCACAACTGGGATTCTTAAAAAGGGACCTGAAGTCTCCGAAACACATATTCTCCTAGACATCGACAGTCAAGAAATTATGTATGCCTTGAAAAGCGAAGCAATAGATTTGAGCGAATATATCAATGATAAAGTCAGGATTGAGGGAAGAGTTATTCAATCCGGAATAGACACTGAATCTATATACGTGAATGTTAGTGATGTCTCAATAATCGAAGATGGAGACGAAAATAAACAAAATCAGGGAGAATCAGGTACCCCATTTTTTGAGATCGGGAATAATTCAGATAACAGCTGGAAACAAAGGAACAACTGAGTCAATTTTTTGCACTTAATAACACCACTCTGCTAGGTTCAAACTCATCCGAAACATAGTAACCCGTAATTTCAGACAACTTTTCGGCGAAGTCCCTAATTTCGGAATGGGTAGGCATGTAGGAGACTCCCAACCTCGACCGAGAGTGACCTACGGCCACATATCCCTTAGGCTCTACAAAATCCGGTTCGGCCTTCTCTATCAACTTCGAATAGCCAGCCGGATCTGCGAGGTTTAGATCCCTAACTAATGTCAGGCGCAGGACGGTAACTGAATCGAAAGAAGGCATCAACTCAAGACTCTCATTCAGGCTTTTCCAAGCTTTTGAAACCAACGGGCGGCAAACTTTTTCATAGGTATCGCTATCGGGGGCTACAGCTGAAATATAAAGTTGGTCCGGTTGCTCGATTTGCCTTAGGGTTTCGGGATGCTGGCCGTTAGTGACTAGAAATGGGACAATGTCCCTTCTCTTACATTCATTTATTAGGGTGCCAAGCTTCGGATATAGGGTAGGCTCTCCGTCGAGAGAGATTGCACAGAGGTTTGGGTCCTGGGCCTCTTCCCACTTATTCCTATTCGCCTCAGGGTTTCCCTTGAATCCGCTCAGAAGATTCCTTTGTGCCTCGATTGCTTCATCCAAAATCTCGGACGGGTCATCGGCCGGACCTTCCCAATTTGGAAAATTTAAGTCGGAATTTCTCCAACAAAAAGTACATCTGTTATCGCAGAATGGCAAGCTAGGAGTCATTTGAAGACATCGATGGCTCTTTATTCCGTGGGTATCCTCGTAAAATTTCTGTTTATAACAAACGTTTTCGTCAAGCAGACTTTTTTTGGTCCACCTGCAGACCTCAACCGCGCTATGTTCGTGTTCTCCAACTAGACGATATCCTCCTTTCTCTAATCTCCCCTTTCTTTCCTCAGATAGTTCCATAAAATATCAACTTCCCAATTTATTGTTAGGAAATATCTTATAGCTAGCGATAACATGGCGGTAGTAACCACGGTCTGCCTTTCATTCCCGTGTTAATGGTTTTTATAATTGCGATTTTGAGGGGCTCGGAGAAACTACGTGGATACATCCAAAGCTAGCTTATCGGCAATTTCCTTATATCTGTTCCTGACGGTGACCTCGGTTACACCCGCGGTTTCGGCCACTTCTCTTTGCGTCTTTCTTTCTCCCTCCATGATGCTAGCGAGATAAAGGGTGGCCGCAGCGGTGCCCGATGGCCCCTTTCCAGAAGTTAGTCCTTCTTCCTGGGCTTTCTTTATTAGTTCGATAGCCCTTGTCCTTACCTCGCCGGAGACTCCCAATTCGCTTCCAAAGCGGGAGACATAGTTAGCGGGATCGGTCGGTGGAAGGTGTATATCCAGTTCACGGGTAATGAATCGATAACTTCTCCCGATTTCCTTTTTGTCCACATGGCTCACTTCAGCTATTTCCTCCAAAGTCCGAGGTATCTGGGTTTTGCGGCAGGCGGCATACAATACTGCCGAAACTACCCCTTCAATAGAACGTCCCCTAATTAGATTCTCCTTCACGGCTTCTCGGTAAATTTTGGATGTTATCTCTCGAACCTTCTTTGGTAAACCCAATTGGGAGGACATTCTATCCATCTCACCTAGGGCAAGGGTAAGATTTCGATCGGATGAGCCGGAAACTCTGGCCCTCTTATGCCACTTCCTCAATCTCTGCATTTGAGATCTGCGCTCGGGGGAGAGATTTTTGCCCCTGCTGTCTCTATTCCTCCAGTCAATTTTCGTGGACAACCCTTTGTCGTGAATTGTATAGGTCATCGGGGCGCCTCCTCGACTCCTCTCTTCTCTTTGCTCCTGGTCGAAGGCCCTCCATTCGGGGCCTCTATCTTTAATGCCCTCCTTCAAAACTCGGCCGCAATTATCGCATACTTTTATATTTCTTTGGTAATCTCGGACGATAGAATTGTTTCCGCAGGCGTCGCATTCTCCTTCGACTTCTACTTTCCCTTTCTTACCTTCTTCCTTTCCTTTCGCTTCAGCCATCTTATCGCCTCTTCAAATATTTTTGTACATTATTCTTATATAGAGCTCCAGATTTGGTCCCTTATACCCATTAATTTTAATACGAGTCTGTTTTCTTTACCATCCGTTTTTTATTCTTAGTCACGTGTATTCTATGTATCTTGAGGTGATTTTTCGGTGAAATGAGACATCTATTTCCTTTATTTTTCCAAAAGCTTATCCAACTAAGCTCCTCATTAAGTTCTCTGACTTGTGGTTTATAAAGGTGAGGATATTAGAGCCTCCATTAGCACAGGAGCCTAGCTATGCCTCTACAAAGAAATAACTCGGTAGAAAATCGAAGTATTATACATAAGTAGGAATAATTCTTGAATCGATTTGGGATGTGAAAAGGTGAATGAAACCGAGGGGGAAGACGACAGTTCCTACAAGTTCTTCTTCGACGGAATATTCATGGGGCTCGCCGATATAGTGCCGGGGGTTTCGGGAGGAACTATAGCCTTCATACTTGGCATATATGAGAGGTTAATCTCGGCGATTAAATCCATTGATTTGAAATTTATACCATTTTCTTTATTGTCGATCTACGATAGAAATTATCTTGAGAAGGCGAGGAAAAACCTCTTTTCTATCGACTTCAAACTCCTATTACCCCTCCTTCTCGGTATCGGATCGGCCATTCTAGCTGCTTCCTACGTAATAGATTTCGCTCTGCATAGTTATCAGATTTATATACACTCCTTCTTCTTCGGGTTAATCTTAATATCGGCTTGGCATATTTACGGAAGAATTGAGGGAGTAAACCTCAGAACTTTTCTGCCAAGTGTGGGAGGTTTTACCATTGCCTTTCTTCTAGTAATGCTACACGAGAGTCCTGGTTCGGGTGGATTTGAAATAGGTCCCTCATTGCTCTATCTATTGATTACCGGATTCTTTGCCTTCTCAGCGATGATACTTCCGGGAATATCGGGTTCTCTCATGGCTTACCTCCTAGGGATGTATGAATATCTTCTTGATGTACTTCACTCAATTTTCGAAAAATGGCTAGAGGCAGGTGTTTTTATAATAGGTGGTCTATTAGGCTTACTTTCCTTTTCAAGAATTATTTATTATTTCCTAGAAAATTACCGCCCTCATACGTTATTCTTTCTTACGGGTCTAATGATGGGGGCCCTCACAAAGCCATTTTTGGAAGTTAAGAAGGCCCTGGGTCCCTCAGCCGACATAACAACTTTCGTGGGGATCATCATCGCCGGGTCAATAGGTGCGATAATCATCCTTTTACTGGATACATACGAGAATTAATTCATAGTGGAGCTTCGCCAACCCCAATATCCCAGCAGTTTATAGACGCTGTTAAAAATTTGATAAATAGGTGAAGTTATGGAGTACGAACTGATCGTCTTCGATATGGACGGGACTCTGGTGGAAGAGGTAAGCTGTTGGAGCAAAATTCACAGAGAGTTTGGTACTCAGGACAAAGCGCACGAGAACTTACAGGATTGGCAGAGGGGAGAGATTGGATACGAAGAGTTCATGAGAAAGGATATACAACTTTGGAATCCCCTTCCGCACATTTCCAAAATCGAAGAAATATTATCCGACTACAAACTTTTCCCCAAGGTACCTCCCACATTGAAGGAGGTTAATAATCGGGGTTACGAAACTGCGATAATATCCGGGGGGATAGATGTCCTAGCAGAGGATGTGGCCGAAGAGTTAGACATACCTCACGTATATGCGAATGGTCTGGAAACTGACAAAGATGGATATCTCACAGGAAGAGGCATATGTAGAGTTGATCCTCTGAAGAAGGATAGAGCCCTAAATGAGATGACGAAAGAATTAGGAATCGAAACGAAAAAATGCGTCGGGGTTGGAAACAGTATATATGACGAAAGTCTTTTCCAAGCTACAGATTTGGGAATAGTAATTGGAGATGGAGATGAAATCGGGGAAATAGCAGACGTGATCATTTCCGATTTCGAAAATTTCGATCGAATTTTGGATTATCTTTAGCCTGCGTGGCCCTTTCCGAGCGGATGAATCTGGCCATGCCTTCGATATCCTTTACGGCCTTTCTGATGTTGTGTTTGAGCTTACTCCTAAGATCGAATAGAATAGTAACATCAAGCTTCTCCAAGTGTTTCTCACAGAAATCCGCCAAATCCTCGCCGGCCTCATCGAAATCGGTCAAAACTATAGCTTCTTCATAATCCGACAAATCTTCAAGGGAATTTAGAGGAGTTCTTCCGCCGGTGGGTATATGATGTATCGGGCCCGAAACACCTAGCTTGCGAAGTGATTTTTCATCCTTCCTACCCTCGACTACAATGGCGGCTCCCTCCGCCGATTTCTCCTTTATCTCATCCAGAGTTTTCTCCAACTCTTCCAGAACTTCGGGCTCTAACATATATGCGATTCCTCGGGTATCTTTGTGCTCGAAATGTGGTAAGTAAGTTGAATATTCTCGGAGTCGGTTCTATCTCTACGCTTTCTACCTCTAAAATCTTTCATTTCCATAGAAAAACCTATTAGAAGCGAAGGGTCTTATCTTTCCGGTGGAGTCTCACTTGGACCCCGAATGTTTAACTTGG
The DNA here is from genome assembly GCA_964399085.1 of Hadarchaeota archaeon (SeqCode). GTDB lineage: Archaea > Hadarchaeota > Hadarchaeia > Hadarchaeales > JAGGTB01 > CAYLJV01. The sequence goes on from CAYNPN010000012.1 coordinate 21,238, forward strand.
CATGATATCGAAAAGGCCGTGGAGGCCTTGGCGATCACAGTAAGGGAGGAATATAATCCCGACGTCATAGTGGGAATAGCCCGAGGGGGACTTATACCGGCAGTCCGCCTTTCACATCTATTCAACGACCTGTTAATGAGAGTAATACACGTCAAATACTACGAAAATGTGGACGAAGCAAAGGATGAACCGGAAATATTCTGGTCGGATGTTAGAGAATTAGAAGGAAAAGTACTTCTAGTTGATGACGTGGCCGATACTGGGACTACCCTCGAAGTAGTCTTGGATCACTTGGAGGACCGGATAGACGACGAATTGCAAATCTGCACGATAGCCTACAAACCGACTTCGTCAATCAAACCTGATTATTTCATTTACGAAACTAACAAGTGGATTGTCTTTCCTTGGGAAGAAGCCCCCGTGGAAAAAAGAGTCAAAAATCCCTGATTATCAATGGGGCTCGGATTTAATACCCACTCTATAAGCTATTGAGTTGCCCGCCAGATGAATGATGGGTGTCACTAAGAGAATAGTAACTAATATCTCAATTGGAGGTGGCCAAAAGATGGACGCAAGCAAAATTGCGCCTATAGAAAAGTCCAATTGATCAAGGAGAGGAGCTGATTGACCTCTCTCTATACCTAATCTGCGTTTTATAAAACTAGCGATTACATCCCCTAACAAGGAACCAATTGTCAGGAGCAAAACAATCTCCCATCCCCAAGGTATCTTTAAGCCACTGGGAAACCCGGGGCGGGATATCAAAAACATTTGAAATCTTCCAGTAAGGATACCTCCCCAAAAACCAAAGAAAAATCCCCGAAAAGTTTTTCCATCTCCAAGAACTCTATATCCGTCGATGAAATTTTTGCCAAAATCGACCGGTGTACCTCCTCCTAGAGCTAGAGGTAGACCGTTGGCTATGTAAGCAGGAAAAATAAACCAAACAGATTTGACGATGATTATGATTAATTCTAACAAAATTACTCCTCTCAAATTATTTAAAAAGTCTAAGCTTTATATCTTACATCTTTTCCTCGATAGACCAAACAAAGGAGTAGTATCAAATTTTAGTAATTTCTATTTTTCCGAATCCTGCCAAAGATGCTCGAAATACTCCTCTGCAAACTTAGTCAAACCTACTTCATCCGACCAAATCCCAAAGGTACTTCCCTCGCTTTCCAGGATTATGAGAGCCTCTCTACCATCTACGATTACGCCGCCGCCGAAGAGAGGTTGCCTAAATCTCACCTCTACGTTTTGATTGGACTTCAGCTTTTCTGTAATCTCATTTTCCTCATTGGACAATAAACGCACATCCAGGTTTTTAACCTCTAAGACGGAGGTAAAATCATCCATTTTCGAAAAAACTTCGGACAGGAAAGGTATAGAAATAAGTACCTCGATTTCTGCATCTGCAAACATCTTTTCTATTTTACCTAGAATTTCCCTGCTTCCTCTCAGCGTCCAAACTTCGGGCTTTTCTACTTCTCCTCCTTTTTCGTAGAGGGGCTCCAATTCTTCTTGAATGGTTTCGCTTGCATTTCTAAAATTCTCCTCTTGTTTAATTTTCAAAAGATGGAGAGCCTCCGAAGGAGACTTTGCCCGGTAGCGAGACGGTCTACCGGACTGACTTTCCACCCAACCTCTACTTTCTAACTTCGAAAGAATATCATATATTCTAGAATGTGGGACATCCGAAATATCGCTCAAATCTCCCGCAGTGCAGGGACCTGATTTGACCAAGCCCACGTAAGCTCGGGTCTCATACTCCGTCAATCCCAGATTCTTTAAATTATTTTTAACTTCTTCTGAAACCATCTAAAAATCCCAAATAACCTATTTTTCATATTTCGAGTAGTTTAAAAATCCTTATATATTTACCCCTATGAGTAGTAAACGATTGTCATGGAAATTCTAGAAGAAGGAAAAAAATCAATATGTCCCAAATGCTTCAAAGACGGGGAAATTAAGACTATTCCGGCCGAAATAATAGAAGAAGACGATAAAATATGGATTAAGAAAGAATGCCCTGAACATGGGGAATTCAAATCTATCGTATTTAGTGATCCGGAACTTTACAGAAAATGGAACAAGTACAAAGTCACTGGGGGTGGCCCTGAAAATATAGATCCTCTTCCTCTATCAGACGCGGAACTTTATCCAAATCATCTTTCTCAAACCGTTCTAACTAATCTTTACGTGACCAATCGTTGTAACTTGAGATGTAGTTACTGCTTCGCCAATTCCGGAGCTGAGGGATTCGTCTACGAACCTTCCCTAGAGGAACTAGAAGAGATGATGAGACAGGTGAGAGAAGAGGAACCCGTTTCCTCCAAAGCAATTCAAATTACCGGTGGAGAACCCACGATTCGGGACGATTTACTAGACATCGTTGAAATGGCCGTAGACATGGAATTCAGACACGTGCAGGTAAATACGAACGGTATAAAATTAGCTGAATCCGAGGAGTACTGCCAAAAATTGAGAGACGCCGGAGTGGATACCATTTACATGAGCTTTGACGGTCTGACTGAGGAAGCCAACCCGTGGATTGAACAAAACAAGAAAGCAATTGAAAATATGAGAAAGGCGGACCTAGGAGCGGTGCTAGTACCGACCGTAATAAAGGACATGAATCTAGATCAGCTCGGCGATATATTAAATTACGCGAAGGAGAATCTGGACATCGTAAGGGGGGTAAACTTCCAGCCCGTATCCTTTACTGGTAGAATCACCGACATAAGCGAGGAGGACAGAGAAAGTGGACGAGTAGACTATGCCACGATGATAAATCAAATCGAAAAGGACCTGGGTGGACAGATAAAGAAAGAAGATTGGTATCCTGTTCCTTTTGTTTACCCGATCTCAAAGGTAATCGAAACTTTAAAAGATGAGAGGCAAGTCGAATTCACAGCCAGTCCGAAGTGCGGAGGTGCGACCTACGCTTTCCTTGAAGATGATGAATTAGTTCCCATTACAAGATTCGTTGATGTCGAAGGATTCATGGAAAAAATCGAAGAACTTTCCGATAAGGATGGTATTTTGAAAAACGTCAGAATAGCTTTTTCATTGATAAAGGACATCTCGGACTTCATAGATGAAGAAAAATCCCCAGAGGGTGTAGACGTCAATAGCCTCATCGTGGATGCAATTAGAGGAGGAGACTATAACTCCTTAGGTGAATTCCACCAGAAAAGTCTCTACATAGGATCGATGTGGTTCCAAGATGCATGGAATCTGAACATGGATAGGCTGAGCCGATGTGTAATTCACTATGCAACTCCCGAAGGGATAGTTCCATTCTGCACGTATAACGGTCTCAACGTCGGGCCAAAAATTAGAGAGAAGCATTCGATTCCTGTAGAAGAATGGGAGGAAAAAACGGGAAAAGAAATGAGAGATGACCTCTGGGATGGGGGTCCAATAAGCTGAAAATCAGTTGGAAATCCATTATAAATCGATAAAAAGGGAAGTTTATTTATTAATCAGAAAAGTTTAATACTTCAGGTTGAATCCTTCATGAAAGGAGATAAACAAATCCTGTAAAACTCAAAAATTTGAAGAGAGGTAACATCACATGTATCCCAAAAAATACACCCGATTCGAGAGGGCCCGAGTAATTGGGGCCAGAGCAATTCAAATAGAATTGGGAGCACCCGTTTTAATCGAACCTCCAGAGGATGTCTCGGACCCTATAGACATCGCCAAGATGGAACTCGAAAATGATGCAATTCCGATGACAATCGTACGAAGGTTGCCGACCGGGGAACGTGTTTCGAGTAAACCAGAAGAATAGAAGAATAAATAAAGTTTTCCAGATTTTTGTAATTTGGGGATTTAGTGGGAGTTCAATTAAAGGATATCGCTCCGATTAAGGATGTAAGTCTTGAGCATTTGAAGGGACGAACCATTGCCGTAGATGCGATGAATACCCTTTACCAATTTCTCTCAATTATCCGGCAAAGCGATGGGACTCCACTTAAGGATTCTCAAGGAAGAGTCACCTCTCATCTTTCCGGCCTTTTCTACAGAATTTCAAATTTGATTGAAATGGGAATAGAGCCCATCCTGATCTTCGACGGTGAGCCACCAGGCCTAAAAAGTGGTACCCTGGAAACTAGAAGAGAAATAAGAGCCGAAGCTGAGAAGGCCAGAAAGGAAGCTCTGGAAAAGGGTAAGGAAAAGGAAGCCAGAAAACATGCCCAAAGGGCCGCCAGACTCTCCGACGAAATGGTCGAACAGTCGAAGACCCTGCTCTCCGCAATGGGAGTTCCTTGGGTCCAAGCCCCAGGAGAAGGAGAAGCTCAGGCCGCTCACATCACCCAGAAAGGAGATGCTTGGGCGACCGGAAGCCAAGATTTTGACAGTCTGCTATTTGGCTCTCCTATTTTGGTCCGAAATATGACTATCACCGGGAAGAGGAAACTTCCAGGTAAGGACAAATACAAAGAAATTTCACCGGAGCTAATCAAATTGGAAAAAATCTTTGAGAAACACGAAATCGATCGACGGGGGCTGATTGCGATTGGAATATTGATTGGTACGGATTATAATGATGGGATTAAGGGGATTGGACCAAAAAGGGCGCTGAAATTAGCTAAGGAAAACAAAAACATTGAAAATATCATGAATACGGACATCGGAGAGGATTTCGAGGTCGACGTGGTTGAGGTCGAAAAAATATACCTCGAACCCGATGTGACCGATGAATATGAAATCGAATGGAAAGATTCAAAACCGGAAGAGATTAAGGACTTCCTCTGCGAAAAACATGATTTCTCCGAATCGAGAATACAGACAGGATTAAAACGGCTCGAAAAGGGAGCAGACGAACGGGCTCAAGAATCGCTCGAAAAATGGACATGACCACCTTAGAAAGGGGATTAAGGAGCTTCTTCCTCATCCCACGCATGCTCCCCTACCAAGGGGACGAATGCACAAGTTCCTCGTTCCTCTCTCTCTACTTCTCCACCTTCGGATTTTCTGATTAAGGTAAGAATTTGAGATCTATAATGTTCTCCCACTGGAGCCACCAATATGCCGTTATTTGCCAATTGATCTATCAGTGGATCCGGAATTTTTGGAGCGCAGGCAGTTACTATTATTCGGTCCCAGGGAGCTTTTTTCTCATATCCCTGCGTACCATCACCAACGATAACTTCGACATTACCATATCCGGAATTCTCCAAGTTCGCCCTAGCTTGCTCGGCAAGATCCTCTAATCTCTCGATGCTAAATACTTTCCCCGTAACACCTACCAGCTCTGAGAGGAGTGCAGCATTATATCCGGAACCTGTACCTATCTCTAAGATCATATTTCCTTCTTTTACCTCGAGAGCTTCCAGCATAATCGCAACCATGCTTGGTGCAGAAATAGTCTGTTCATGGCCTATAGAAAGAGGGCAATCCACATAAGCATTATCTCTGACTTTTTCGGGAACAAATTTTTCTCGAGGCACATTTTCAAAAGCTTCTTTCACACTTGGATCATCCAAATAACCTCTTCTTTCGAGGCTTTCGACCATATTCTTTCTTCTTTCCTTATCCATTGGGACCATCATCAAAAATTATCGAGCGAAGTTTGAATTTTTGAATTAGGGTTCGAATTTGGGATGCCATTCTACTCACCGGAGTTCATCCGGCAACATATTTGGGATACCATTCTCGATAGGATAGTGTCTATCGCATTCGGTACACACGATTTCATCTCCCCTTAGCTCGACATCTCCCTTACACATTGGGCACGCCAAAATTTCGATTAATTCCGGGTCAAGATTTTCTGCCGCCATATATTTATCAATCCTACTACTTATGTTAAGAAATTTTTTAAGGAGACTACTACTTGTATTTTCTTATTCTAGTTCGTTATCCAAAAAACGGTCCTGAAAAGTTTGAATCTTTCCATGTCAAACACCCATATGCTCAGTCAGATTGAGAAGACCGTCTTCCAACGGGACGGTCGGCTCATATCCCAGCATCTCTCTAGATTTGTTTAGGTCGGCCTTACTGCGTCTAATATCTCCCGGTTTTGGATCTTCATAAATAGGTTCTAAATCATCGCTTCCGGTAATTTTCAAAATCTTTTCACAAAGCTCATTAATAGAAACTTCATTTCCGGTGGCTATATTGAAGACCTCCCCGGAGACGTCGTCCTCCTCCAAGCCAAGCAGAGTGCCTCTAACCACATCCTTTACATAGACGAAGTCCCTGGTCTGTTCTCCGTCCCCGTAAATGACTGGGGGATCGCCCTCTTCAATCTTCTCAAGAAACTTTAGAATAACGCCAGCGTAAGGACCGAAGCCCTGTCGTGGGCCGTAAACATTGAAATACCTGAGACTAACTGTTTCCAATCCCTTTTCAGCAAACTTTCTGCAAAGTCTTTCTGCTTCCAATTTGGATTCTCCATATGGAGATATGGGGTTAGGTTCGGAATCCTCACTTATGGGAAGATCCTCATTCCTCCCATAGACAGCGCAGGAGGAGGAAAACACAAAGCGCTTAACGTCATTTTTGATGCTGTTCTCGAGTAATATCTTCGTGCCCTCGACATTCACCCTTTCGGTCAAATCAGGTTCCTCGACGGAACGAGGAACGCTAGTTATCGCGGCAGTATGGATTACTCCATCGATTTCCTTCAGGACTTCCTCTACCTCACTTCGTTTGGTTATATCCTCCTTCCTGAAAGTGAAATCTTCATTATCCTCGTGTTGTGATATATTATCCAGTTTTCCTGTAGAAAGATTATCTATAACAGTGACCTTATTATCTCTATCCAATAGCTCGTCTACAAGATGAGAACCGATGAATCCGGCGCCGCCGGTGACTAGGACTCTCAAAGTTATCTCCCAAGGGTAGTAGTGAACTACCCCCGCCTAACTCGTTTCGCTCGTTAGGAGGGGGCTTCCGAGGACTTGCTCTGTACTCACTTCTTCTTTTTTCATAAATGCCTCGGTTATGGGCTTGTTCACGAAAGCCCCGTTTCCCACCATGTAGGCGAGAAACCTCTGCAAAATATTCCTGGCTCCATTTAGGTCAGCGTTATAGTCCTCGAGACCACAGGTGTTACAGGTGAGCTTTCCCTGAGTCGGTCTTGAAGTGTTCTCACTTCCACACTTATGACAAGTTTTAGAAGTATCACTCTCGTTCACCTTCACTACCCGTAGCCCTTTCTCCTCGGCCTTATATTCTATCATCCTCGTTAGCTTCCAATAAGGCATAGAGTTCGCTATTCGATTCATACGCCCTCCTTTCCCCGTATCTCTGTTTCCCATTCCCTTCAAATCGCCGATAACGATTAGAGAACTGTTTTCATCGGCTCTATCAACTATATTCCTCGAAATTTTGTGTAGAATATCCTCGACTTTCCGCTTCTCCTTATCCGACATCTCTAAAACTTTCTTAACCGGACCCCTCTCCTGCAGTCTTTTTCGGAGCCAAGCGTGGTGCCTTCTAATACCCCGAACCTTTCTCCCGCGGAATTTTGGATTCCCGTTATCGGCGGACGACACGGTCGTCGCCATCACCCTTTCACCCAAATCCACGGAGAGAACACTCTCGGGAGTTTGAGACGATACCTCGAAGGAGACGGACATATGAAGCTCAAAACCGTATCCCTTCCGGACGATCTTGGAATCGCGAACGTTCATATCCTCACTAATTTCTTGATGGGGCTTGATAGGAACCCAAATGCCACTCCAAACATTGGAAATGGGGATCCTAGCCCAATAATCGAACTCTTTAGTGTCTTCCGCCTTCTCTACCCTGAAAGTATCATTTCTCAAAAAGAGAGGATATTCCTCGTTCTGAACCTTCTTCACATACCTGTCCATCGCCTGTTTTGTAGCGGAATACAAATCTTCCGTCTCTCCCCGGATATACCCCTGAGCGTTGGAATACTCCTTCACAAGCAAACCAATCTTTCTCACGGTGAGATCCAAAATCCTGCAGACGATCGTTTTTTCGACTATCATCTTCAACCGCCTCCCCCCTATTTACCTTCTTCATGTACCTCCATTACCATTAGACGCTTGCCGGGAGAGGTGATTGAAAGTAATGCCGATTCATCACCCACCTAATCAGGGATTAGGAGGGAGACTTCTCGGCACAGAAGTTAATAACACTCAATTTTAATTTCTCTTTGACGGATAAACTTATTGATTACCTGAACTTGAGCTCAGGAGAAATAGATAAGTTGAATATTGCTTTGATAACAGACACATATCGACCACAAGTTAACGGGGTAGTTAGTTCAATCGATAGCCTCGCTGAAGAATTGAGGAAAAATAATGAAGTACATATATTTGCCCCCACAAATGTAGAAGGAGTTACTTCATTTCGCTCAATACCTTTCTACATACAACCGGGCTATAGGATTGCCTTGGTCCAACCGAATACATTAATCGAAGATTTTGAAGAGAGAGACATAGATATAGTCCACATACATACTCCCATTTCGCTCGGTTATTCGGGGCTTAAAGCGGCAGATAGACTCGACATACCCTCTATAGGGACCTTCCATACTCTACTTCCCGAATACGCACACTATATCTCGGAAAAACTAGATTTTTTATTCAGTGCCATCGGATGGAAATACTTGTCTTGGTTTTATGGCCAGTTTGATATCGTGACTACTCCATCCGAGCCTCTGAAGGAGACTCTAGAGGACTACGGGCTAAAGAATGTAAAAGTCGTTCCAAACTCGGTGGATGTTGATCACTTTTCTCCTGGAAAACATTCAACCGACGGAATCAGCATTCTTTACGTGGGTAGAATAGGAAAGGAAAAGAGATTAGAAGTGCTGATAGAGGCAGCAAATGAAATAAGGAATAGTTATCCGGGAGTGACTTTTAGAATAGTGGGAAAGGGTCCCGATAGGGCATGGTACGAAGACCTGGTTGAAGAAAAGAATATCTCGGAAAACTTCATTTTTGAAGGATATCTCAGTGACCCTGAACTTATCAAAGCCTACCGAGAATGCGATATTTTTGTCATGCCGTCGGATACGGAAACTCAGGGGCTGGTCGTCATCGAAGCTATGGCCTGCGGGAAACCAGTAATAGGAGCTAATGCTAGGGGGTTGAAAAACGTAATAAACCACGGAGAGGAGGGCTATCTCTTCCAACCGGGCAATCCTAAAAGCCTCTCAAAATATATAGACAAGCTCTTGGAAGACAACGAGCTTCGGGAGAAGATGGGAGAGAAAGCCAGGGAAAGGGCGGAAAAATTTTCGACGGGTAGAATAGGAAGGAAATGGATAGAATTATATTCAAATCTACTAGTCAAGTAGATACAATAAATAAAAAATTAGGGTCTTTTTCCGAATGAGAGAGCGAAACCTGTTCAAAGATTATCAAATATAAGTGAACAACAACGCCGAGATTAGACCAGTAATCAGGGATGCAGATATTGCAATTAATAAATTCGAAAGCGGTTTCTTTCCAAAATCTGGATTTACCGGTTTTTCCCTTATCCGGTTTAGAGTATAAATTGAACGCTGGATTCCTAATTGTCCGGACCAAAGACAGATTGGAAGGTTAACCGTCAAAATAAGAACCACTATAAGAACCATATATATCTCCGACATCGGAATTTTTGAAATAGACCAGCCGCTAATTGTAGACTCCAGATATAGAATTAAGGAATTATCATGCATGCCACGAGCGAACAGAAAGATTACCCCACCTGTCCCAAAAAGTACGTGGGACAAGACGAAGATGGAAACGGTGGAGAGAGTAAAATAAGAAATTACCTCCCACCAAAAATTCATTTGCGCTGGATGCACCACCCCGACGGCCTTACTCAATTCAAGAAATACTCCAATGTCTCTAACCCATCGTGAGACAATAAACCCAAATGTCCAGCTGGTAATTATTACGAACCATGTAATCGGCTTTACCCGGTCTAGACGCAAAAAAATTCACCGAATACTAGAAAAACGCTAAATCTTATGTTCTTTTTCGTATCTCTTCTTGGCGTCATCTATGGTTTTTTTAAGGTAATTATGGTCGGTTGAACTTTTTTTACTTGTATCGGAGCTCTTTTTAGTGCTCTTTTTAGTGCTCTTTTTAGTGCTCTTTTTAGTGCTCTTCTTAGACTTTTTGCTTTGTCCTTTTCCAGACCCAGCCGATCTCTCAAGCTTAATCAAACGGTCTTCCACCTTATCCAAACGCTTGGAAAGGCTTGCGACCTTTTTCTCGAGAGACTTTACCTCGTCTTTCTTATTCATTTTAAATACCCTCTTGAGCCTCAAAGAATTTCTCTAATAAATTTTTTGTTATCTAAGATGATAAACTTTCCTCCACTACCTCCCCTCCCGGCTCTTCTTCCTTAAATACCTGGGCAGAGAATTTCTTTATCTCAACATCTTCATTTAGCCAACAGTCTGGGGTAGTGCCAGCTTTAGTACAGGTCTGGGATAGAAACTCCTCCGCATCCCAACCTCGATCGACAGGCACTTGTGGCAAAAGGAGTCCATTTCTTCCCCTATAATTCACTATTAATCCATCCTCCCCAATCTTCACCTCTTCGGGGTATTTTTTCGGGTCGTCGACTTCGATTTTTTCAGGTGGAGTAAGAATACTAACTTCAACTGTAACCTCATCTAATTCCTCCGAATCAAGGGGTAAAAATCGTGGATCGCTGGTAGCTGCACCTATTGCTGAATCCTTTAACCCTTCTTCCAAAGTTTGGTTAGGCATGGGTCTTCCAATGCACCCTCGGAGACTTTCCCCCTTATTTAAAGTGACGAAAACCCCTCTCTTATCTTCCATTTTGTCACTAATCTCTTCCGGGATTTCGGGCATTTCTTCTTCCTCTAAATGGGATTCAATGGACCGTCTGGCCAATTTGACTATTTCTTTACCTTCATTTAGACTGAGCAACACTCATCCCCTGAGTTTTTCAAACTCTTCGATGACCTCTGTCATTTTGTCCCAGTGAGTCCCAGGCCAATAAATTTTACCGCATTTTTCACATTCCCAGAAACTATCATTATTCTCCAAAACGCTGTTTGGAATCTTTTCCGGAACGGAGGATTTTTCAATTGAAGACAATTGTCCGTTGCATGCTGGACAGCGGGACCTTCCGATATTTATTTCAATCGACCCATCAATAGATTCTGAAATTTTCGAAAGTTGTTTTGCCACATCGCTCTCGTTTTCGATTAGGATTGAATTCAACTTATCTTTTAAGGCTCTCTTATACAGGTTCTTATCCCTCGTTAGTAATATTCTTGAATCCTCTTCCGCCTTTTCCAACAAGAACCTATCTTCTTCCTCCGGTGAAATAGAATAATCGTTGACGCATATCACATCCTCTCCCGCCAATCTCAGCCAACGGGTCAGTTTACCCAGCATTCCATCAGTAATAAATCTCATAATTCCATAGAATTCAGTCTTGGTCTCTTTATCTATTTTTGAATCAAAATCCTACAAAACCTGATTATTCTCCTCCCTCCACCAATTTATCCGCCAGTTTCTTAATCTCCTTTGCAGCTGGAGAATCCGGTTTCCAATCAATGAGCAATTCACCTTTATTTATCGAACGGCGCACATTCCTGTCATGCGGAATCCTAGATAATACTGGAATATTCATGATTCGGACTATTTCTTCCTCACTCAGTTCATGGCTCTTACCTTTTAATTGGTTTAAAACTAGCCCGATGGGTTTAAGTCCCAAAAATTCGGCCCCTACCTTCGTCTTCATGGTATCGGAAATAGCAGTCAATTCGGGAATTGTAACCGATAGGAGTTCCTTCCCTGCCTTGAGGGCTCCCATCGTCTCCTTTCTCAATCCATTTGGGGCATCGATTAGAACGAAATCGTACCCTTCTATTTTTTCTTCTACTAGGGAGGGTAATCTTTCCGGTTTGGCCTCTCTCATCTTCTCTAAAGAGACGGCTGCAGGAAGGACTTTTACTCCCTGAGCTTTTTCATAAACCGCCTCTTCAAGGGCAGATTTCCCCAACAAGACATCGTTAATGGTGTTGGAAGCCTTTTCCAAATGAAAAAAGAGAGTCTGACTCGGAGAAGTAAGACTACCGTCTATTATTAAGGTATCCTCGCCCTTTCCAGCTAGCGCTATTCCTAGATTTGCCGTTATAGTGCTTCGACCGACGCCTCCTTTCCCAGATCCGATAGAGATTACGCGCATGACTTAACACACTCTCCATTTTTTTATGTGGTTTGGAGCTTTGTATACCCTCGTGGGCACTCCTTCTGGGCAGGTATCTACACCATGTTCGTTCACGGTACTGCCCCCAATTCCTTAGATGCGCCATAGGATCTCACGCACCCCTCCGGATTGCTAATCGAGGCATTCAGGTCGGTGATGTAGTCCCCCGGACACCAGAAAGAAAAAGAGAAACTACCTTTATATCTCTCACCCTCAGAGCCGCACTCGTGGTCCCCTTGGCTGATTCCGGGCTCGTTCCTGGTTTTTTCCTCGTAGACGAGCTTAACAAACACTCTTACCTTCTCGAGGACTGTTAGGAACCACTGGCTCATTTTTTGAAAATTCTCAGTCAACGAGTCAAGAAAGGCTTCTTTTTTCTTCGGGGAATACACAGACGGGATTTCATACGTTATCTTCATTTTTCCTCCACATCCATATTCTTTCATCTTCGGGGTTTTTAAGTGAAAATAAACCACTGCCACTACTCATCCTTGATATAAGCAGAAATATGAGGTCTGTCATCAAATACACCCAGAATTATTTAAGAATACAAGGACTTTATTCTATCCATCCTTTTCTTTCCAAATATCTCTTTGGCCCTTTCGGCCTTAAAAAAAGTCTTTAAAGAGTCCTCCAACTCGTGGGCTCTAAATATATTTACAAAGCTTCTCTGCAATTCCGGATTTCCTTCCAGCAATTCAAGGAGGGCGTCCATCTTCTGATCGGGGGAAACCTCCCAAGCATCTCGGAGCAACTCTCCAGCCTTCAATTTGTCTTCGAATTCACTCCTCCAGAGGCGGTCGTACTCACTTAATCTCCCCTGAGAGGTATCTCCTTCCTCTATCCCCTCAGCCACCACGTTTCCAGCCAGCCGTCCCGCCTCTACTGCCAATTCTATCCCGTGGGCGGAAAACGGATAAATATGGCCTGCGGATGTACCGGCTGCCAAAATTCCATCTCCAGTGGTTCTCTCCGGAGGACTTTCAACCGGGATGCTACCTCTATAGGCACCTATAGGCGTGGCTCTTTCGAGGCGGTTCGGGCTTTCCCGACCGATGAATTCATCGAGCGCTGAATCGGGGTGTATCCTAACGCCCCTTATCCCAGCCATAGCAAATTCCTGATTCAGTGGATATATCCATGCATGTCCCATCGGGGCTAGAATAGAATTGAAGTAAAGGTCTATCCTCTCTCCCCCGGAAACATTGGCCATGAGATACTCATTGGTCCTATTTATTCTCTTTTCTTCCCGCTTGAATCCCATTATCTTCTTTAGAAAGAGGCTGGACCATTCCGTCTTTGCCCCGGTAGCATCAATAACCGCCTCGCTTTCGATTTCTTCGACCCATTCCCCCGCTTCAGTCCTTACGCCTTTGACTCCTCCCTTGCCCCTCAGCAAATCGGTTACGGGTGATCCTACCCACACTTCGACACCGGCCCTAGCGGCTCGTTTGGCAAGTGACTTTTCGAGTTTTTCTCTATCTACTATACATCCGAAAGAACCTTCTATCTCCAAATCGTGGTGGACTGAGTGCAGAACGACTCTTTCTACAGAGCTTTTAACCGTCTGTTTCCAATCTTCGGTCAAAAAGTCCGTAGATACCCAGGCGGAGGTATGAGTGAGGCCTATCTGGGCCTGAAGTTCCAATAGGAGAACATCCAACCCATTTTTGGAGGCGCTTCTGGCCGATGTAAGACCGGCGGGGCCGCCACCCACTACAATAAGATCATAATCTCTAGCCATCCGAAGGCCCTAATCCATTTGTATGGACTGGGCTTATAAAGCTGAAATAGGACTTAAAAAATATTGTTTTGTCTTTCTAAGTGAAAATCTAATATTAGATTTCTCTTTGCTTGGTTGCTATCGGTACGACTATTTGGTAAATCCAATAATCTTGTAGGTATCGGCTGGAAAGGTCGAATCGTCTTCTAAAAAATGAAAAAGGAAATGAAGGGTTCAAGTCCGGGAGAGGGCATCTGCGCTCCGGTTCAAATCGCGCATTTTTTAGTTTTAAATTTCTAAGTGGGAATCTAAGATTATTCTTCACTTTGCCTGATTCCGTTTCTCTCGAGTGAGGTAAGCCAATCGGAAACAAGCACTACACGGTCTTTTCGCCAGAAAGATTGAAGGAAGTCTATGAGAAAGCGGATTTGAAAGTTCTTTCCTAAGCTTCTTCGGTTCACGAGGATATTACGGACTAAGGTTTATTCAATCCAGTTTTCAGTGAAGAGTTTAATCCCAAGTGATTATGTATTCGGTGACTGGGTCACCCTTTGCAAGAGATTTTTTTAACTCAACTGTAACTTTTTCACCGCCGACCATTTCAACCGCTTTTTCCAGCCAGCCTCCTATTCGCATTTCAATTATTTCATTTGGTTCTGAGAAATCGGTCATATGTAAAGCTGCGCTTTTTTCACCCTTTTCAACTAGCTCCATTTCGCTTTCTGGGTAATACCAAGGCAGGATGATTTCCGCATGTTCTAGCAACTCCACTGGGGTGTATTTTAAATCTATCTCTAGTTCGGTGCGTAATCCCATCTCTGCACTATACCTTCCCAGCTCCCACGCTCCCTTCTTATCTCCATCGTAGAAAACTTCGCAAACTTTCTCTGTGGGCTCGATTAGGGCTTCCTTTAGAGGATGCCAACTTTCGGCTTGCGGTTTCCTTATTATCCTCCGTGACTCCGGAGATAGTGAATTTAACCATTCATCATATTTCTCCGGAAAATTGCGTTTCACAAAGAAGGTAATCGATTTAACGGCTCTTCCCTTAATCTTCAATTTTTACCACCCAATACAACAGGCGGGAGTTAAAGTCATAAATTTAACCTAATTTCGGAAATATTGGCTATTCAGTGACTGGTTTCGAATCTTCCTTTTAGGTTCTAGCAACGGTAACCTATTCTCAATTGAACGATTTTTCCCAATAACCCGTTAAATATCGACCCGCTTTCGCTCGATTGGCTTTTTTCTGAACAAGATAACAATCGAGGCCAAGTACGGAAGGAAAACTCAAAACGAAGAAAAAATAAAAAGGAGGCTGGAGGACCTAAACCGTAGAGAGAAGATGGGTCCTCCATTAGTTTACTTTTTTCGGCACGTATAGGGTAAAATCTAGTTTCTTTGAGATAGTGAAGTCAAAAGGAATTGCAAAAGTTAATGCGTCTTTATAGATATTTTTAAAAAGAGGACAGAATGACGGGAAAACGTAAGAAATGTCCGAAATGTGGAAAACACTATCTTGTTTACGACCCCGTAAAAGGAGAGGCCCAGTGTCGGAACTCAAACTGTGACTTCGTTGAAAGAGTAAAGGGTAAGTTAGACTATAAAACAAAGTTCGGTTGAGAAAAACTCATCTTGATTGTGTTCAGGAAAATCGAGATTCACAAACCCTTCCTTCCAATTACCAGTTTTTGGCACCTTAACCCTAAAGGTTAGGACAAACGAAGCCTTTCTATGACGCAAACTGCCAGTGCCGAGAAGAAATCAAAGAAAAGGGAAGAATTGGAGAAAGATTGTCCGACCTGCGGGGAGGAAACCGTAGTCAGAGACTATCAGAGAAGCATTGAAATCTGTGAGAGTTGCGGTCGGATTGTTAAGGAAGAAATAAAGGACAGAGGTCCGGAGTGGAGAGCCTTCGATCGGAAACAGAAGGAGGAAAAGAGCCGGGGAGGTCCCCCCTCGACCCAAACTATGCACGACAAGGGGCTTTCCACGCAAATTGACTATAGAAATCGGGACGCCAAGGGAAATAAGCTCTCACCGGAACGGAGGAAGAAGATTTACCGGTTGAGGAAATGGCACAAGCGGGGCAGGATAACGGATTCGAAGGATCGCAACCTGACTTTCTCATTATCCGAAATTAACCGGATGGCTTCGCAGCTTGGATTGAAGAGAAACGTGCAGGAGATCGCCTCTAAGATCTATCGGAAGGCGGTCGAGGAAGGCCTCATTCGGGGGAGGTCTATGGAGGGGTGTGCTTCGGCCGCGCTTTACGCGGCCTGTCGGGAGGCTCAGGTGCCTCGGACTCTGGAGGAAGTTGCGGAGGTCAGCCGGATGGATAAGAGGAAGGTCGGGAAGAATTACAGGTATATCGCGAGAGAGCTTGACATCCATCTCCCGCCCACCGACCCGACTCGGTACGTGGCCAGGTTCGGCAGCGAGCTTGGACTTTCGGGCGAGGCGAGGGTGGAGGCTATTCGGATAATAAGGAGAGCTCAGGATGAGAAACTGACCTCCGGTAAAAGCCCCACGGGGACTGCCGCGGCAGCGATCTACATAGCTACCTTGAAGTGCGGTGAAAGAAGAACGCAGAGGGAAGTAGCAGAAGTTGCGGACGTTACCGAGGTCACGGTAAGAAACAGGTACAAGGAAATAGCCGAAGAACTGGACGAAGAGATAAAAATAAACTGAAAATCAATAATATCCTATTCTCAGAATTATAAAATCCCTATTTGATAGCTTCTTCTATCCTGTTGATACCTTTTTGGATTTCTTCCTCACTTTTTGCACCCACGCAAACACCTTCCCCCTGCGCGAATAGCAAAAAAGCCACGCTTGTGCCCTCCATCCTGAATACAAGACCTGGAAATACCTCGGGTTCGTACTCCGAATTTCTGAAGTTTCTCGCTATCTCTTCCAGATCGAACCTCCTGTGGAAATCCATGGAAGCGACCATGTTCTGAAGCTCGGTTTCAGGCCCACCGACATCATATCCCAGATCTTGAAGCTGTTCTGTGAGATTCTCTATCGCCCTTTTGGCTCCTTCAACAGTTCTCGCCCCCACGCAGTTCATATTTCCTGAGGCGAATATGAGGAAGGAAGCTTTGGGTTCGGACATTCTATAAGTCAATCCTGCAAAAACTTCAGGATTATAACTCACCCCGTCAAAGTTTGAGGCGATCTTCTCTAAGTCGAGCTCAACATCTTCGTAAGAAACAGTTAAGACGACATTATTAACCTCGTATTCGGCATCGGGCATAAAAAATCCTCCAAGGAGATTATAACCTAAAGAAACTCAAAGGTCAGCCTCTTTTGGCTCTTTATCTAAGTAAAGAGCTAGAGAACCTGTGGGGAAAATTTTTTGATTGTCACCCTCTTACATTCCGCCTTTGACTTTTCTCTTGACTTTGTGTTTCACTCTCTTCAGCTTCCTCTTTTGCCTCGACTTTCTCTCACTTGCGTACCGGCTTATGTTTCCTATTCTCTCGTTCGCATGGATTTCACGGATTTTTTCTATTGACCGTCTCCTTGGCCCTCCCAAGCTCGTCCGCTAGATCCTGAGCACTGCACCTGGATAAAGAAGTTTTAATGTGGTTCACTTCGTAAGGCAACAAACTTGTATACATTAGTAGAGCTTATCCGGACAAGCGTGTAAAAAGCTGTGGATTTCGAGAAATTTTCAATGATTTACCGTAGGTCGATAAAAAGATTAATGATAGTTAACTCCTTTCTTATTCAGAGGAGTTCAATACTTTCACACCATAACTCCAAAGCCCTCAACAAAATCAATCTTAGAAAGGAGAATTATGTAGCGTTTAAATTTCCTATTTCCCCCATGGTGTCTGCCCCTGAATACGCTCCTTTTTCCGTTTCCTCTCAGCTCAGAGGCAAAATTCAAAATTCATCGACTTCTGTAGCAGTTGCGATTGTTGGTTATGTCTCTAATACGATAGTTTGATTTGATTTATCAACAAAATGGTGATGAGGAGGTGATTAGTTTGAATTTAGAAAATATTGAAAAAATTCTAAACGAGTATATAAGACCTCAAACATTTCCAGTAGCTATAAAAATGGTCTCT
>CAYNPN010000013.1:0-36934 GCA_964399085.1 Hadarchaeota archaeon (SeqCode)
AGATTTTCGAACTCCCGATCGAGGAGGCTCTCCTTCACGTTGGTAAGATCGACAATCCCGCCCCGGACAGTCTTCTTGACCTTTTGCACGGATCTCCCCCTGTTGTTTTAAACTGTCTTTTTTCTGTGTCTACCCTATCCCTTTAGACGCTTTTTGGAGGGGGCAGTGAAACTAAACGCCGATCCATCACCCACCCAATCCACGATTGGGAAGGTGTCTTCTCGGCAAAAGAAGATAAAGTGAAAAAATCGATTAAATATTGAGGCTTGAATCCCTGATTGCCTTGTAAACTCCCTTCGCGATTTTCCGGGACCGTGGAGATATTTCGAATCTTTTCTTCTGTCGAGGATCGATATCTCCAAGCTTTTGGCCCTTTTCAACTTTCAACCCATCCTTGACTAAGCCCCGAATTGTCCCTGAAATCCCTGCTTTCACGTCTCTACCGGAAACTTGACCAATGCTTTCTCCATTATTTACCTCATCCAATAGACTTTTTTTGGCTTCAAAAAATCCGCTTTTCGGAGCCCTGAGGATTCTTTGAGTGGTGTAGCCTCCTATTTCCGTAGGTTTTCCAGTATTCGGGTGGGCTATGCCATCGTGAATTACTCTACCGGGATCCTCCCCCTCAGCAGTTTCTATTACGATATCTACTTCCTCGCCGGCAGTGAAGCCAGGCCCCAAACCTATCACGAGTTTTGCCTCATCTTTCCGCGTCCCCAGGTTTTCCTTTGCCATCCTCGCGTCGACAACTACCCTGGGATTCAATTCGTCAACAATAGAGGCTTCAGGATCTACTAAAACTGGAATAACACCCTTCTCCAGAAGATTCATTGCTCCTTCCAAATCTCTGGCTTTTTTTGCCTTAACCCCCTCCACAACCGTTTCTCCGGAGAAAATGGCTTCAGCAAAAGCGACGGTCCTCCTTTGTGTAGTAGGCTCTGAAATCTCGGTCATTATTACCGGGAATTCCTTAGAGAACAAAAAATATCCTACCGCTGAAGCTTTCTCTCCCGCTCCCTTGACGACCACACCTTTTTTATCTACCTTCCTAATCCAGCAACCCTCCATGCTCTTTCACTCTTTCAATATCCTTCCTAGTATCGATATCCATTAGGACTCCCGGATTATCGACAGCTACCTTATGAACAAGCTCGGGATTTTCTTCCACGACCTTGCGACCGCCGACATCACCCTCCACCTCCATTAACTCTTCCTTGAGAGATATATCAAAAAGTACAGGATTTCCTCTTTTCCCCTGATAATAGGGAACCATGACAAGCTTGTCCGAATTTTGATAGCTCCTTATTAGCTTATCTATAACCTCACTATCCAAGTATGGTTGATCTCCCAATAGGATTACTACAGCATCGGTATTCCTGCCGACTTCCTCCAATCCTTCACTCAATGAAGTGCTCATCCCCCTCTCGTAATTAGGATTCATGACGAACTTGGACCCCTCGGTAGAAATTTTTGAGAGAATTCTATCAGACTTGTATCCAAGAACTGTTATTATCTCATCTACTGAAGAATTCCTAACCTTTTCAATTACTAGGTCCAACATGGGTTTACCGTCAATTTCAACGAGCTGTTTAAAGTCGTCGAATCTCTCCGATTTTCCCGCTGCAAGTATTACGGCCGATATCAAGTTAAATTCCACCTTCAAGGACTTCAATAATAACTATTTAACAACCGTGTCAAAAATATCCTATCTATAAAGGTGACACCCTCCATAACGGCTTTTAAACGCCAGGAGCGGAAGTTCTATTAAGGGTTCTAAGAGAAAATAAACAAGAGTCTTTTAGTCGAGTGATCAGAATGGTAGCTGATTCTAAAAACAAGGAAAAAATAAACTTCAAAATCAATGGTGAAGAAAAGGAAATAGAAATTAATCCGGATAGGAATCTTTTAAGTTTCATTCGAGAGGACCTAGGTTTAACTGGGACAAAATATGGCTGCGGGGAGGGTGTTTGTGGATCTTGCACAATTCTTATCGATTGCAAACCGGTGAAATCCTGTATGCTCGACGTTTCAACAATAAATGGTAAAGAAATCACCACAATAGAAGGCCTTACCGGCAATGACGGGGGGGAATTACACCCTATTCAAAAAGCATTCATTGAGGCCGGTGCAGTACAATGTGGTTACTGCACTCCCGCTATGATACTCAGGACAAAATGGTTATTGGAGAAAAATCCCAATCCCACTAGGGAGGAAGCAAGAGAAGCAATATCCCCGGTAATCTGCAGATGTACTGGGTATCAAAAAATTGTCGATGCGGTTTTACTAGCCAGCGAACGGATGGAGGGTGATTAGCCTTGAGCAAAGACGAACGAAAAAATATAGACAAAACAAATGTAGTCGGAAAAAATGTCGAAAGGACCGACGCTGAGAGAAAAGTTCAAGGAAAAACTGTTTTTGGTTTCGACTACGGAACATTGGCGATGAGAAGATACGATGATCTCCTCTATACTAAATTCTTACTGAGCGACCACGCCCATGCCAGAATAAAAAATATTGATAAATCTGGAGCAGAGGAAATGGAAGGTGTAGTCGAAGTATTCACCCATGAAGATGTCCCGGATGTAAAGTTTACAACGGCGGGTCAGGCTTACCCCGAACCCTCTCCCTACGACACCAAAATTCTAAATGACAAAGTTAGGTTCCACGACGAGCCAGTTGCTATAGTAGCCGCTGAAAGCGAGGAAACCGCAGAGAAGGCTGTAGAAAAGCTTGAGGTCGAATATGAGGAACTCCCAGTAATTCTGGATCCCGAGGAGTCACTTGATAGCGATGTAAAAATTCAGGAGGATGGGAATCTACTAGAAGAGATAGACGTCGAAGTGGGAGATACCGAAAAGGCTCTTGAAAAATCTGAAGTTGTGATAGAGAAAGAATATGAAACCCATCCCCAGAAGCATTGTCACCTAGAACCATATATATGTGTGGCTAGAACGGATGAGAACGGAAAACTTTTCATCGAATCGACTAACCAAGTAGTTTATCACACTAGAAGAATTATCAGCAACATCTTAGATATTCCGGAAAAGAAAATCAGGGTAAAATCCTGGGAAATTGGGGGAGGATTTGGAGATAAACAAGAAATCGGTATAGAACACTATGCATCTTTCATCTCAAAAGAAACCGGTAGACCTACATTAGTTTACTTTGATAGGAGGGAACAATTCCTACTTTCTAGAAGGAGACACGATGCCAAACTCAAAGTCAGGTTAGGCTCGGACAAAGAAGGGAACATTCAGGGGATACACATCGACGCCGTCTCCGATACAGGTGGATATGGAACTCATGGGGTTACAGTGACATCAAATATGGGGACCATGACTCTTCCTCTATACTCCAAAAAATGCGAGAATCTAAAGTTTACTGCCAAGGTAGCATACACAAACAAACCTCCGGCAGGAGCTTTCCGAGGATATGGTACTGTTCAGGGAGGTTTCGCCCTCGAAAGTGCCATGGATGAGCTTGCCGAGCAAATAGGGATTGATCCCGTAGAGTTGCGAATCAAGAACGCAATAGAAGAAGGAATGCTAGATCCTCTCTCAAAGGTCATAAGCGAAGGAGGGAAAATTATCCCAAGAGAGATAAAATCGTGCGGGCTTGAAGAAACCCTAGAAAGGGGTAGAGAACAATTCGACTGGGAGAAAAAAAGAGAAAGAAACCAAAAAACAAAGAAATCGAAAAAACGAGGTATAGGCATCGCATCAGCAATGAAGGGAAGTGGCGTAGCAGGATTCGAACTTTCCTCTTCTCAAATTAAACTAAATGAGGATGGCTCCGTTCTCGTAACAATCGGAGCATCAGATATGGGTCAGGGACTTAAGTCAGTCATCTCACAGATAGCCGCCGAAGCTATAGGAGTGAAACTAGAAGATATAGATATCATAACAGCTGACACCGATGAAACTACTTTCAGCATGGGTACATACGCATCGAGTGGTACCTATGTAGAGGGTAACGCCGTTGAAGAAGCCGCTGAAGAATTGAAGGAGAAAATCATAGATAGAGCTGCCGAGATGATGGAAGAAGAACCTCATAATCTAGAAACCGGAAATGGAAAGGTATACGTACAAGGAAATGAAGAAGAATCTATTAAAATCAAAGAAGTAGCTATGGATACCATATATGGAGAGAAAAAGACTCAGCTGGAGGGATTTGGCGACTCGGAGGATCTTCTTAGCCCGCCGCCATTTTCCAGCCATTTTGTCGAGGTAGAAGTTGATGAAGAAACTGGAGAAGTAGAGATAATCCGATATCTTACATTATCTGATATAGGTACACCCCTTAATCCAACGGCGGCAGAAGGCCAAATCGAAGGTGCAGTAGCTCAGGGAATCGGATATACCCTTTACGAAGAATTAGAATTCGATGAGGACGGTAGGATGAAAAACCCTTCATTCACCAAATACCATCTGCCTACATCTCTCGAAGTACCGGAAATAGAAACTGAACTAGTGGAAACCTACGAACCCTCAGGGCCTTATGGAGCCAAGAGTGTCGGGGAAATTGGAATGGTTCCGCCAGCCCCTGCACTAGCAAACGCTATCCACGATGCTGTGGGAGAAAGGTTCCGAAAGCTACCCATCACCCCTGAAAGAATATTGGAAAAATTAGAATCTTCCTAGTTCATCCACCTGAAGCAAGAGGCACGATTTTTATTTTATCTTCATCATCCAATTCTTCCTCTACAGAACTGACGGATTTCTTATTTTTGAATAGAATTATATAACTCGATATTTTCCCATCGTCTTCTTTTATTTTATCCAGACCCAACTCGGTCAATAAATCCCCTACCGTCGAGCCATCGGGGAGCTCTACCTCAAGATTCTTCCTGAGCCTCAATTCCCGAAGGTTGGTAGAATTCTTAACCTGTATATTTATCGGTGACATTTTTGGACCCATAAAGAAATCTGAGAAAGCTGGTTCTAAGGTTTTATTCTCAATCGTTAAGCGTTAAATCCTCTTCTGATTATTCTAGAAGGGGTTCTAAATGAAAAAAATGGAAGTGGAAAAAGCTATTGGAGAACCTCTCGCTCACGATGTAATCAAATACGGTCCGAATACCAAAAGAACCCTGTTTCAGAGAGGGCACCAGATTCGGGAGGGAGACATCGAGAAACTGAAAGATTCGGGATATTTTTTTGTCTACATCTCCGAGGGGGAGGAAGAAGGAGTCCACGAAAATGAGGCCGCATTACGGATGGCCAAAGCTTCCGCCGGGGAGAATTTACGTATAGCTAAGCCCGAAAAAGGAAGGGTCAGAATTCTATCCGAATCTCCTGGATTACTCAAAGCAAAAACATCTGTTATAAAAGAAGTCAATCTGGAGAAATCCTTCATCTATGCCTATAGAGGAAATAACATCGGGGTGAAGGAAAAAGAAGAAATAGCCTCCGTCAAAATAGCTCCCCTAGCAGTGTCGGAGAAACGAATGAAAAAAGTCGAAAGTATCCTAAAAGGAGAGAAGCCCGTCCTAGAAATAAAAACTCCAAAAGCAAGAAAAATTGGAGCCATAATAACAGGGACGGAGGTATACGAAGGTAGGATCGACGATGTCTTCGAACCTACTCTTAGAAGTAAATTAGAAGATTACGGACTAGAACTTAATGAATCCATATTGGTCCCGGATGATAAAGAATTGATAAAAGAAAAAATTCAAGAGTTTACCGAAAGAGATTTTGAAGTTATCTTAGTTACTGGCGGAATGGCCGTGGACTCGAAAGATGTCACTCCATCCGCAATTAGAGATAGCGGGGCACAGATAGTTAGGAGAGGGGTTCCTATCTTTCCGGGAAACATGTTGATGGTTGCCCAACTCAAAAAATCCTACATCCTAGGAGTTCCGGCATGTGCATTGCCCGACGAAAGGACAAGTTTTGATATTATCTTGCCCAGAGTTTTGGCTAAAGAGACAATCACCAAGGATGAAATCGCTGAACTCGGGGAAAATGGGATTTTAGGGTGAATGATGACTAATCCATTCAATAATTTAGCTTCAGGCTCCCTCCGGAAGCTTCCGGGTTTCTCCTTTTTTTGATGATTTCACCTAATATGCTAACAGCAATTTCTCGAGGTGTCTCTACACCTATTTCCAAGCCTATCGGTGCATGTACTCTTTTAAGTTCCTCTCTTTCAACCCCTTTTTCTTCTTCCAAATATTCGAAAACCGATCTAACTCTATTTTCACTTCCCATCATGCCAACATATCCCGCATCCGTTTTCAAGGCCTCAACGAGGGCTTCTTCATCATATTCGTGTCTGGTGATAATGGCAATATTGCTCCGAGGTGTAATACCAATCTTCTCGAGCCCATTCTTCACAGGTTGAGATATAACCTTTGCATGTTGGGGAAAATCATCAACCTGAGCCGATGGATCTATGATAACTAAATTGAAACCCATGAAAGCTCCAAGTTCCGCAACTGCCCTCACAACCTTTCCGGCCCCAATGAGTACCAGTTTTTGAGAAGGCTCGATAATATCAATAAAAACCTCCATCTTTCCCCCACATTTCATGCCCACTCCTCCTTCCTCTTCATCCTCCAACTCTAACTCTATCGAGTGGGATCTACCCTTTTGGAGAGACTTCAGTGCCTCCTCCTTGACTCTTTCCTCAGCCCTATCTCCTCCAATTGTCCCGAAAGTATCACCATTCTCGTAAATTATCATCTTCGCCCCTTCTTCCCTGGGAGTCGAACCCTCGGAGTTCACTATAGTTGCAAGCGCAACTCTCTCCCCTTCGCTGAGGGAACCATCTATTTTTCGGAAAATTTTCCCGGGCATCTCACTCAAAACCATTTCTAAAGATAATCCTTCAAGAATTAATCGGTTTTCTGACTTCTCCCATGGCTGAAGCGCGTGGGCTCTCTGGCGAGATTTTGTAATCTCCAAGTCTTGAAATTCTCGCTCACGAGTTTACTTGCCTCAGTATACTCTTCGCCGTTCCTTCTCCGATGTTTCTCACCCTAGTAAGTTCCTCCAGATCTGCTCCCCTCAAATCATCTTCATCTAGATATCCGGATTCATAGAGACTTCTAGCCCTGACCCTACCTACACCACGGATGCTGGCTAATTCTAGTAATTCTTCCTTAATGCCATATTTTACCCTCTGTCGCAGTCTCCTCAACGGGTCTACAGTATCCTTAACCCCAAAAAGCTTGGCAAATTCATGGGCTGCATAGAGGAGCCACTCAGCGGTGCTTACTTTTCGCCTTATATCCCCAGCCCCAACTCCGTACTTATCGTGAAGCTTTTCCTCTTCCCTCTCATTAATCCAATCCTGAAGCATCTTGGCAGTTTTCACCTCTGCTAGATAAAACTCATACTTTTCGGGATGTTTCCACTTTTCAGGAGGTTCCAAGAGGAGCCTACCGGCCTCAGCATAGTCGGAAACCAGGACATCGTAATCAGCATCTTCACGCTTCCGCAAATAGAGCGTGTCCATATCGGGGGTAGCACAGATCATGTGAAGCAATCCCAACTCCGTAGGTTGCTTATATTGCGTTTCTTCCACTTCCTTAAGGCCATCTCGCAACTCCACGCCTGAGAGGGGATCTATGTAAATTTGGGAAACTCTTTCACCAAACTTCGTGGCACTCAACCATCTCCCCTCCTCGGAAACCATCTTCTCTTCCTCCAAAAAATCCAAAACATTTTCAATGATGTTGGAAACTTCATTGGCCGACCTCTGATAGGCGAAAAAGGTTCCATCGATAAATTCAAGCATCGTCTCCAGACTATTAACAAAGCCCGCAGCGATGGACCCCAATACATGGGTCCTCAGAGCGGGTTCGGAAGCTAATTTAGATCTAATCCTCTCGGGTTCGGCCCTTACATATTCATCCAAAAGGGTTTCCCTCTCGCCTCCGGAATCCGAAATTAGGATAGCTTCTCCAAAATCATCATATTCAGGCCTCCCTGCTCTACCGGCCATTTGTTTGTATTCCAGCACGGGTATCGGCTTCATCCCCTGAGGGGGGGAGTAGCGTTTGTAATCACGAATAATGGTCCTCTGAGATGGTAAGCTCACACCAGCAGCCAGGGTAGGGGTAGCGCAAATAACTTTAATCAGATTCTTTCGAAATCCATCCTCAATCGCAGATCTCTGCCTGTGATGGAGGCCCGCATGATGGAAGGCGACCCCATTTCGGATATAGCTCGCCAGCTTCTCACAGGTTTCGGTGGATTCTCCCAGAGCATTTTCGACATCCTCAGCCACTCCCTCTAATTCTTCCTTTTCTCCATTTGATAGCAAATTACCTATATGTTTGGAGAGCTTTCTCGCGGCCGCTTGGGTTGATCTGCGGGTGCTTACGAAAACTAAAACTTGACCCTTCTCATTCTCAATGGTGTCGATAGCTATATTCGCAACTTTATTCTTGGCGGAAGTCTCGATTTTTCTTTCGGAACCGTCCTCAAAAATTACCTCCCCTCTGAGATAAACACCCTCCTTTAACGGAACCGGGCGCCAATCACTCTTAAGATGTTTGGCATCTAACCAGTCCGCAATCTCTTCGGAATTACTTATGGTAGCACTCAGACCTAGCAGTTGTAAATCAGGATTGAGTTGCCTGAGTCTCGCCGCCAAAACCTCCAAAGTGGGACCCCTTCGGGCATCATCAATGAGATGAATTTCATCGAAGACAGTAACTGTCGTCATATCGGCCAGCCATTTGGCCTTGTGTCTCAATAAAGAATCAACTTTCTCGGAAGTTGCGATTAAAATATCGTTTTTTGCCAAATCGGAACCAGCCACATCATAATCGCCAGTCGCAATTCCTACATCGATGCCAAGGGGTTCGTATCTTTCCTTAAATTCCTCGTACTTTTCACTCGCCAAAGCCCTCAAAGGTACGATATAAAGGCAGTTTCCCCCCTCTTCAAAAATAGATTTCAACATAGTAAGTTCGGCCACCAAGGTCTTACCAGCCGCCGTCGGAATTGCCAATACTAAGTTTTCTCCATCTAAGACTCCCTTCTTAATCGCCTGCTCTTGAGGTGGGTGAAGCGCATCAATTCCATTCTCTACTAACACATCGACAACTTCATTTGGCACTCTGTACTCTTCCTGGAGTCTCTCCAATTCCATCTTTAACTTACCGATTAAGATTTTGGAATAAATCAAATAACAGTTTTCAATAATTCGCCTTAAACGGAAAACCAAGAGGAGCTAAATCTGATCTATTGACAAAACTTCAACATCGTCGGGGCTATTAACTCCGCCTTCGAGATTTACTTCCGCAACATTTCTTTCCTGTGCTCTTCCCATGTCGACGTAAGCTTGAGAGGTGAAAATCGTCAAAACATTTTCTGCGAATGACCAACCCTGCATTCCCGGTTGATGAGCTCTTATCAGAACGTTCCAATTGTGCTTTTGCATGTATTTCAGAATTATTTCCTTACCGAACTGGGGTCGACCTGTCAAAGTATCCATCTGAACTCCAGAAACCTTTTTGTTTAAATCTCCCCAAGCAACGGAAACCCAAATAGGAATATCCAATTCGTTTTCTCTCTCAAATATATCATCGGGGGGGTCCTGAAGAATCTCAAGGTTGGAGATAAACGGAAGACAACCATGAGATGCTACTAATCCCTCCGAACTGACTATCCAAGGCAAGTACATCAAATCTCTGTAGTATTCATAATCTTCTGTAGAAAGGCTCTGCCAAAAATCAGCTGGCATCAGATTACGAAGATGATATGCATCATGATTTCCCATTAGGAGAATCAGTCCTTCGGGATAATCTTCCTTCTTGTCCAAGAGAAAATCTATATTCTCTTTAGATTTATTCCCTCGATCCACAAAATCACCAAGGAAAACTAAGTAAGATTTTTCATCTTCTACATCGCCTTTATAGTGCTCCCATACCCTTTGAGAAGCTTCTAAATCCCCATGAGTATCTCCAACAAAAATAGAGCGAGGCCTGTCATGCAGGGTTATTATTTTTTCCTCTTCCGCCAAATCGAGTACCACCATCTGCCTCCTCCTTTATGGAATCCTAAAAAGCCATGCATTCATTTAATTGTCTGGTCCAAATGTCCAACCAATCTTCAATATGTCGAGTTATTAGGAACTTTTTCCTTACTCTCTCTTTACCTTGCTTGCCCATTTCTTCTTTTAGTTGTTCATCCGACAGAATGTCCTTGACTTTTTTAGCTACTTGATCGAAGTCATGCGGATCTACCAGATAACCAGTTTTTCCATCAACAATCTGTGTTGGTATCCCTCCGATATCGGAACCCACCACAGGGGTTTCTTTCCAGAGAGCCTCCGAAACGGTCAGAGCAAATCCTTCCTTTAGGGACTTCTGCAAAACCACATCGGAGGCTCGCTGAATCGAATTAACAACAATATCATGTGCGTCCGCTATTAAGGTAATGTCATCCATCCCATTTGCCTTTCTTCTAATCCGATCATAAACCTCCTGTCCCTCCGGATCATCCGTAGCCATAGATCCGATTAAAACAAGTTGGCAATCGATATCCTCTCTAATTTTCCTGTACACGTCTATTACTCCTCCAGGATCTTTCCACTTATCAAATCTAGATATTTGGGATATAATCGGTCTTGAGGAGTCGATTCCAAAATCATTCAGATATTTTTCAACCGTATCTTCCTCTATTTTCGTATTTTTGGTTGTCAACGGATCAATTGAAGGGCGAATTATCTCATAATCCTCCGAAAATCCCTTGGCAGCGAACTCCTTCATTTGAAAAATATTCTGGTCATAAGCGAGAGCAAACGATTTTAAGTAATCCCAAACTTCCTGATTGGGGTTAGAGAGATCTATATGACATCGCCATATCCAGGGCTGTTTCTTCCTATAGTTTGTTATTAGGGGAAGGGGTTGAGGATCGTGGACGATAGCTAAATCATGATCGATATGAGTAAATGAGGCAAATTCTTCACTGGCTTCCTCAAAAACTTTCTTTTTCATGTCGGTTAGGTCTATCTCGTCGCCTTGGAGGGCATTGTGAAATTTCTTTGTTACTCTAAAGAAGTCTGGAGTCCCTATCATCGCCCTCCATCCTACATCTACCCCAATTTCATTCAAAAGTAGAGTCATATTTCTCAGGATTTCTGCAACTCCACCACCGTAGTAAGTAGAATTTATGTGAAGAATATGGTATCTAGATAGAATCGTCGCTTTTCTATAAATATCCGCTATCTTGGATTCGCTGACAAACTCTCTATAATCCGCCAATCTCTTCAATCTATAATCCCTCTCCAACTTCCTTCCTTTCCTTCTTTAGGATTTTTCTCTGCTTGAACCGGGACTCTTTATTAACTACATCCCTTTTATTCGTTAACATCCTCTCCAGACGAAATAACATGTCTATTTAAATACTCTTTTTCATTTCTGAAGACACCAATCCTATTTCCCTCCTCGATTATCATTGCTCCTCTCCTGCGTCTATTCTGAGTCAATAGATTGGTATAGGATTTCTTGCTACCCTTTCCAATCATAAATAATCACCACTTTGTTAATCTTATTTTACCTTTTGTTAACTTATGTTAATAAAAAAATTGGATTAGATTATAAAATTTGATAAATATAGACCTAGCTCTGTTATTTTTTTTGAATCTGGAGAAATGAACTAAAAATCCCTTTAACTATGATAAAAGAAAACGAATTGATTGAAGATGCCAGAAATATCCTCCGAAATCAAAAGGAAAATATTAGAGAAAGTCTTATCGGGAAATATTTCGAATAAAAAAGAACTCGAAAGAAAAAAGAGAGAAATCAGCAAAAAACACCAGCTGCCCAAAGTTCCAAGTAATGCTGAAATTCTGGAAACTGCAAACGAAGATGAAAGGTCAAGGGCCCTTCCCATCCTTCGGAGGAAGCCCGTGAGGTCTATTTCAGGGGTTACCGTTATGACAGTTATGCCTGAACCTTACCCTTGTCCAAAGGATGAACCTTGTATTTACTGTCCTGGAGGTCCAGATTCAGACACTCCTCCCAGCTATACGGGGGAGGAACCTGCATCAGCCAGAGCCAAGGAGTATGATTACGATCCCAAAAAACAGATTGAAGCCCGGAAAAAACAACTCAAAGCTATCGGGCATAAGGTCGACAAGGTGGAATTGATAGTTTTCGGTGGTACCTTCTTGGCTCAGCCTATAGATTATCAGAAAAAATTCATGCACGGTTGTATCGACGCAATTTCCGAAACTAATACAGCTGACTTAGAATCTGCTAAAAGGAAGGCCGAGACTGTGGACACAAAGACGATCGGAATCACATTCGAGACCCGTCCCGACTACTGTAAGAAGAAACATGTGGATAAAATCCTCGGATTCGGTGGTACGCGGGTTGAAATAGGTGTACAAACCATCCATGAAGATATTTATAAAATAGTCAATCGAGAGCATAGTATTCAGGATGTTAAAGAAGCCACAAGGATTGCAAAAGATTCCGGCCTTGCAGTGGCCTACCATATGATGCCAGGATTGCCGGGATCTAATAGTAAACGAGATCTGGAAGCATTTAAAGAAATTTTTAGCAGTTCTGACTTCCGACCTGACATGTTAAAAATATATCCATGTCTAGTTACCGAGGATACAAAACTCTATGAGATTTGGAAATCCGGAGAATTCGAGCCACTGGAGGGGGAAGAGGCCGTCGACCTAATTGCTGACATGAAAAACGAAGTTCCTAGATGGGTTAGAATTCAAAGGATACAGAGAGATATTCCATCCGATCTCATCGAAGCGGGGGTTTGGAGGGGGAATCTCAGAGACATCGTTCAAAATCGGCTTCGGGAACGTGGGGAAAAATGCGAGTGTATCCGTTGTAGGGAGGTAGGGCACCGAATGTTAAAAGACGATTTGGATCCTAATATCGAAAAAGCGGAATTAACCACGGAAGAATATGAAGCCTCAAACGGAACGGAGCTATTTATCGGATTTGAGGATTTAGATGAAGACATTATATACGGACATTTACGTCTTAGAATTCCTTCCTCGAAAGCCCACAGAGCCGAAGTTGGAGACAAAACATCCCTTATCCGAATGCTCTACGTATTTGGGGAATTAGTTTCTGTAGGAAGTGAACCGGACAAGAAGGGATGGCAACATCAGGGAATTGGCAGAAAAATGCTCAAAGGGGCGGAGAAAGTGGCATCGGAAGAATACGACTCCAATAAAATGGCCGTTCTATCGGGGATTGGATCAAGGCCGTATTATCGTAAGTTCGGATACGAGCTCGAAGGCCACTATATGACAAAGGAGATATAGAAATCAATTTTCCTCCAGGATTCCCATCAGTGGATCCTCGGGCTTATCCTTTACTTGACTGTGAACAATGAAGGTTTCTGTCTCACTTACTCCCTCCAGCTCGTGAATCTCTTTTACGAGGTCGGTGAGTTCATCTCTATCTTCGGCCCAGACTTCCAATATACCGCTGAACCTCCCAAAAAGACGGAAGAACTTCGAAACTTGAGAAAATTCGTTTATTTTTTCCTCGTTTGCCCTCCTAACCTCATCCTCTGGGTCTTCCTGTAGAAAAACATATGCACGTATATCCAATCCAAATTCTTCCGGATTCAATCTGGCCTTCAAATCTTTAATGAATCCAGACTGCTTGAACTCTTTGATTTTCTTAGAAACAGTTTGTCTTGATGCTCCAACCTTCTCAGCTATATCGACCACTGGTTGTTCAGCATCTCTCAAGAGTTCAAGAAATATTTTTTTATCAAGGTCTTTCATTTTAACATTTTGTTAACAGTAAGACTTTAAAAGTTTACTCTTTAGGTAAAAAGAAGGTGTACTAGTAGATAAGGAGTTTGGACGGATGTGAGAGAAATGAAAATGAAAGATATATTACCTGAGGTAGAGAATAAGGAGAAAATACTCCGTGAGAAATGTGGAGAAGAAGGCTACAAAAAATTAGTCAATTTAGATAATCCAAAAGTTACCGATTTTATTGCAAGACACCTCAATCACTGTAATCCCAAGAAAATTTTTGTGCGGGCAAACGACGGGGAGGATGCCGACTATATTAGGGAAAGATCCATCGAAAAAGGGGAAGAAAAATCCCTCAAGAAAGAAGGTCACACCGTTCATTATGATGGATTTAATGATCAAGCAAGGGATAAGGAGAACACCAAGTTCCTCTTCTCTCCCGGAAAGGAATTGGGTCCGCAATTCAACTCTATAGAAAAGGAAAAGGGCCTCAAAGAAGTAGCCGAATATCTAGAAAACATAATGGAAGGTAAAGAGGCCTACGTCTGCTTCTTCTGCCTCGGACCGAAGAAATCAAAATTTTCGATTCCGGCACTTCAGATAACGGACTCCACTTACGTCGCTCACTCCGAAGATATTCTCTACCGTGACGGATATGAACTCTTTAAAAGAGAAAAATTCGAGGATGAGGACGACTTCTTTAAATTCGTTCACTCCGCGGGGGAATTGGAAAATGGAGTGTCAAATGAAATAGATAAGCGCAGAATATACACGGACCTCAAATCAAACGTCGTATTTTCTACAAATACTCAATATGGTGGCAATACAATCGGGGCCAAAAAACTCGCAATGAGGCTGGCAATAAATGAAGCCTCTCAGGAAGGATGGCTAACCGAACACATGTTCATAATGGGGGTCCGTGGCCCTGAGGACAGGATCTCCTATTTTGCAGGAGCATTCCCCTCTGCCTGCGGAAAGACATCTACATCAATGATGGAAGGAGAAAAACTGATAGGCGACGACATAGCCTATCTGAGAGAAATCGACGGTGAAGTCCGAGGAGCAAATCCAGAAAATGGAATATTCGGGATAATTAGAGACGTTAATCCCGACGATGATCCTCTAATCTGGAAAGCAATCAATACACCAGGCGAGGTTATATTCTCAAACGTTCTCGTTAATGATGGAGAGCCCTACTGGATGGGTATGGGTCAAGAAATCCCTGACGAAGGATATAACCATTCCGGAGAGTGGTGGAGAGGAAAAACCGATGAGAATGGAAATGAGATAGATCCCTCCCACCGAAATGCAAGGTATACGCTTAGGATATCCGATCTGGACAACATGGATCCCAATCTTGAAAATCCGGATGGAGTGAAAATAGACGGAATAATCTATGGTGGACGAGATTCTGACACCTGGGTGCCCGTCGAGGAGGCCATTAATTGGAAACATGGGATTCTGACAAAGGGCGCCGCGCTTGAATCGGAGACCACTTCAGCAACGCTAGGAAAATCAGGAGCAAGAAGATTCAACCCGATGTCCAATCTCGACTTCCTTTCTATCCCAATCGGGGATTATATAAGAAATCAGATAGAGTTTGGAGAAAAATCGGAGGAGACTCCTTCTATCTTCTCAGTCAACTATTTCCTCAGGGACGAGGACGGCGAATATTTGAACGATATGCTCGACAAGCACGTCTGGCTTAAATGGATGGAATTACGCTCCAATAATGACGTGGCGGCTATAGAAACTCCCACAGGGTATATTCCAAAATACGAAGATCTGGAAGAATTATTCAAAAAAGTTCTTGGAAAAGACTACTCCGTGGAAGAATACAGAAAACAATTCACCATTAGGATCCCCGAAAAATTATCTAAAATGGAAAGAATCAAGAATATATACTCTCACGATATAAAAAATCCTCCTCAGACGCTTTTTGAAGAATTGAGAAAACAGGAGAAAAGGCTGGAAGAAGCGAAGGAAGAACACGGTGAATATATACCTCCTCAAAAACTCAGGGTAGAAACGGAAAAATCCCTAAGTCATTGAATGGTTAAATCTTCCTTTTCTGACAAAGAACATCATTTGTAGATTTTATCTCAAAAATTCAGTTTCCAGGAAAATCTGAAATTTTAAACACAATTAATCCTATTCTCAAGTGGAACCTCTATGAAAGGATATCAAGGGAAAGCAAAAGAAGCCCTCAAATCCATCTCCGCAAGCGTGGGGGATCGAGTTAGAGTCATGAAAGAGAAACAGGAGTTTGAAGGAATTCTTTTACCCAGAACCGAGGATGAGGATCCCAACTATCTTACCATCAAGCTGGACAGCGGATACAATACAGGGATTAAAGTCTCCGATGACGTGGAAATAGAAAAGGTCAAGGAAGGCAAGGAACCCGAGATAGGCAGGGCCCCCTCCGAAATTGAACCTGACCCTAAAAAGCCGAATGTGGCTATAATTGGGACGGGAGGAACCGTAGCTTCAAGAATCGACTACCGAACCGGTGCCGTCCACCCGGCTTTTTCGGCCTCCGAAATATACAACTCCGCGCCCGAAATCGCCGAAATAGCAAACGTGGAGACACACACTGTTTGCAACGTTCTGAGCGAAAATATGAGACCGGAATTATGGTCCGAAATAGGAAACGCGGTGGCGGAGCAATTAAACGAGGAGGCAGATGGGGCGGTTGTAGCTCATGGAACCGACACAATGGGGTTTACGGCCGCTGCACTAAGTTTCATGCTGAAAAATCTATCCAAACCAGTCGTGCTGGTAGGCTCTCAACGTTCATCGGACCGTCCTAGTAGTGATGCCTCTTTGAATCTGCTGGGAGCTGTTTCTACGGCTATTTCTGACCTAGCCGAGGTCTGTGTGGTCATGCATGGAAGCACAGAGGACGAGTTCTGCCTAATTCATAGGGGGACGAAAGTTAGAAAGTGCCATACGAGTCGTAGAGACGCATTTCAAACTATAAATGACAAACCCATCGGAAAGGCCGAAGGAAAGGAAATTGAATTCTTCACGGAAGATAGAAAACAGAGAAGTGAAACGAAAATCGAGGTCGAAGATGGCTTCGAAGAAAAGGTAGCCCTAGTGAAATCTTATCCGAATATACAATCCGAAATTATAGAGAATATACTAGACGAAGGTTATAAGGGAATAGTACTAGAGGGCACGGGTCTAGGACATGTGCCAGAATCTCTGTTTTCCGGACTAGAAAAGGCGGCGGAACAAGATATCCCAATCGCCATGACCTCTCAGTGTATTTGGGGTAGGACTAATATGAACGTCTATTCAACGGGCAGAGACTTGCTGGACTTGGGGGTCTTCCAAGTGGATGATATGCTCCCCGAAACGGCCTATGTGAAAATGATGTGGGTATTAGACAAGACACAAGACTTCGCAGAAGTGGAGGAAATGATGAAAAAGAATTTGGCAGGGGAAATAACTTCTCGGACTCAATCGGATGTTTATCTAAAACCTGACTTACCGGAGGATTGACCATGTCTGAATTAGATTACGACGAATTGTGTCTGAAGGTTGGATTCGAAATTCACCAAATGCTGGACACTCATAAGCTTTTCTGCGATTGTCCGTCAGAGCTCAGGGATGAGGATCCCTCCTTTACAGTTAAAAGAGAACTAACCCCTACCGAAAGCGAACTGGGAGAAATCGACAGAGCTGCCCTCGCCGAAGCAGCCAAAAGTAAAAAATTTCAATATGAGGTCAACCCTAAAAGCGTCTGCCTGGTGGAATTGGATGAGGAGCCTCCTCACCCTGTAAACCGGGAAGCAAAGGAGATTGCTTTAGAATCCTCCCTTCTACTGAACGCTTCTCCAGTGGATGAAGCCCACGTGATGAGAAAAACCGTCATTGACGGAAGCAACACTGCAGGCTTCCAAAGAACTATCCTCATCGCAACCGGTGGGAATTTGGAAGTGGATGGGAAAGAAATTTCATTGGAGACAATATGTTTGGAGGAAGATGCAGCGCGGAAAATAGAGGAAAGCGAAGAATATGTCACCTACCGACTGGAC
Organism: Hadarchaeota archaeon (SeqCode); assembly: GCA_964399085.1. Lineage (GTDB taxonomy): Archaea > Hadarchaeota > Hadarchaeia > Hadarchaeales > JAGGTB01 > CAYLJV01. The sequence goes on from CAYNPN010000013.1 coordinate 17,745, forward strand.
AGATTGGGGATACCTCTTTTAGAGATCGCTACAGCCCCCGACTTCACCAATCCGGAGAACACTGCCAAAGGAGCGGAAAAAATAGGGCGCATCCTCAGAGCCACGGGAGAGGTAAAAAGGGGCATAGGTACTATCAGACAGGATGTGAACGTCTCAATTGAGGATGGCGCCAGGCAAGAGATTAAGGGGGTTCAGGAACTATCCCTCATTCCAACCGTGATAGAGCGGGAGGTCCAGAGGCAAGTAAAATTACTAGAAATCAAGGAAGAACTGGAGGAAAGGGAGAAAGCAGCCGGAGCCGAAAGGGAAATTAGTGAAGTTAGCGAGGCATTTTCCGACACCGAATCTAAGATAATTGATAGCGCCCTCTCACAGGGTGGTGGAGTATTTGCAGTGAAATTGGAGGGTTTTGGTGGTCTGCTGGGAAAAGAGCTAATTCCAGATCGAAGATTTGGAACTGAGCTTTCCGACTATGCTAAAGTTTACGGAAAGGTACAAGGGATATTCCACACCGATGAACTACCAGGATATGGTATTTCAGAAAAAGAGGTAAAAAAGCTAAAAGAAAGGTTAGGAGCCTCGGAAGAAGATGCGATAGTAATAGTTGCCGACGAGGAGAACAAGTGTAGAAAAGCTTTGGAAGCCGTTGTGGATAGGGCCAATATGGCATTTAATGGGGTTCCAGAGGAGACCAGGAGAGCCCTACCAGACGGTAACACGGAATATATGCGTCCGCTCCCGGGGTCTGCTCGGATGTACGTCGAAACTGACGTGCCTCCACTCAGAATAACGGAGGAAGAAGTTGAGAAAATTGGGGAAAGACTTCCCGAGAAGCCTGGAGAGAAGAGAAAAAAATACCAGGAAAAATTTGGTCTGAGCAAGGAACTTGCCAAGCAACTTAGTGTCTCTGACAAGACCAGTTTTTTCGAGGAGGTAATAGAAAAGCATGATATAGATCCCACCTTAGTCGCTTCAACTCTCGTACAGACCCTAACCCAGTTAGAGAAGGATGGAATATCCATAGAAAAAATATCTGAAGGATCCCTGAAAAAAGTCTTCAGGCTCATCGCAGAGGGAGAGGTCTCCAAGGATGCAATATCGGAGATATTGAGGAAAGTTGGTGAAGAACACTCGGTGGAGGAAGCAATCGAGGAGCTGGGTCTCAGAAAGATGGAAGAAGAGAAGATTTCGGAGATAGTCTCCGAGGTGGTCGAGAATAAGGAAGATTTAATCGAAGAACAAGGAGAAAGGGCTGCTAACGCTTTGATGGGAGTTGTGATGGAGAAAATTGGAGGAAAAGCTGACGGTGAAACCGTCCATAAACTCCTCAGAGAAAAAATAAATGAGAAAATTAGCTAGAAGACTCAATTTTCTTCTTGGAAAAATTGATAAAAGTTCAAAATCAGCTATCAAGGATTAGAAAGAACATCCGATTCGAACATCTAATTTGTTCGGTGGAAATACTATCCCCTTTCACTAAATAAGAGTGGAAGTGGTAAAAGAAATGGAAAGGGAGCTTATTTGATAATATGACCTCAAAGAATTTGGATAAAATCTTCGAGCCCGAAAATATCGCAGTTATAGGTGCTTCAGAAAAGGAAAAATCGGCTGGTCTAACTCTTATGAAAAACCTGAAAGCGAAATCTGAAGATTGTCTATATCCTGTGAATCCGAACCGGAAGGAGGTGCTGGGTATCAAATCCTATCCTCAGGTTGAGGATATACCCGAACCCATAGATTTGGGCGTTATAGCAACGCCTGCCTCAACAGTCCCGAAGATAGTAAACGCTTGTGGGGAAACTGGAATACCAGCTCTCGTGATTATATCTTCAGGATTCGGAGAAATTAGAGGGGAAGGACCAAAACTGGAGGAAAAGGTGGAGGAAAAGAGAGAAGAATATGGAACCAGAATTATTGGACCCAATAGCCTTGGAATCATCAATCCATCGGAGAATCTAAACGTTTCACTCGCTGGAGATATGCCCGAATCGGGTGAAATTACTTTTCTATCTCAAAGTGGTTCATTAGCCGCATCGACTTTTGATTGGGCCCTCTCGGCACAATTTGGATTTAATTGTTTCGTTTCGGTAGGGAATATGTTAGACGTCGATTTCAGTGATCTGATAGACTACTTCGGCAGGGACAGGGAAACCGGAAGCATCCTAATGTATATCGAAAATATTGGAGACGCAGGAGAATTTATGAGTGCTGCAAGAAGATCTGCAAGAACTAAGCCGATACTAGCAGTAAAGTCCGGTAGACAAAAGTACTCGGGATGGGAGAAAAAGTGGTACACGGAGGCTCTTGTCGGGTCGGATGAAGTTTACGACGCGGCCTTCAAAAGAGCAGGAATAACGAGAGTAGACTCCATTGACGGGCTATTTTCATGCTCTGAAACACTGGCAAAACAACCCCTTCCCAAGGGTTCAAATTTGGCTATTGTTACGAATGCTGACGGGGCCGGATCAGTTGCCACAGACTCTTTGCTAGATTTAGGGGGAGAATTGGCGGATCTCTCCGAGAGTACCGTAAAGGATCTAAAAGATTTATTGCCTCCATATGCAAGGCCCGACAATCCAGTCTATATTACCACTGATGCAGACTCCGGGGATTATAAAAAATCGGTGGAAATGTGCATGGAGGACGAAAATGTCAACGGAACTCTCTGTGTCTATGCCCCGATAGGGGCGGTAAGTCCTGAAGACGCAGCAACGGCAATATCTGAACTGAGGGATTCTATAAAAAAGCCACTCCTACCATGTTGGATTGGGGGAGAAAAAGTCCAAAAGGGGCAAAAGATTCTGAGACAAAACGGCTTTTCCGTTCAATCGACTCCCGAACAATCGATAAAATCTTACCTATATCTAAACCGATATGCTGAAAATTTGGAAAGGCTCCTGGAAACTCCCGAAGAGTTACCAGTAGATCTTTCCCCTCCAAAATACAACCTTAAAGCGATGATTCGTAGAATTGCTCGTGATGATCGAGAGATACTGACCGAGGAAGAATCAAAGAAAGCACTGCGAACCTACGGAATACCTAGTCCTGAATCCCATTTGGTAAATTCCGTAGAGGAAGCAAAACACTACGCCGTTAATATAGGCTTTCCCGTAAATCTCAAAGTTAACTCAACCGAAATCCTCGAGAGAAGGGAGGATGGCATTGCAGCAAACCTCATCTCTGAGGATGAAGTCGAGGAAAATTACAACCAAATCATGGAGAAGTTTGAGGAAAAATATCCCTCAGTAGAATTTGATGGAGTTTCCGTGCAAAAAGCGATGCGAGACAGGGAAACTGAACTCGTCCTCGGCTCCAAAAAGGATCCCATCTTCAAAAGCTTCCTAGTTTTTGGACGGGGTGGCAGAGAAGTTAAATACTTCAAAGATTTATCAGTTGGATTCCCTCCACTAAATCAGAACTTAGCAAAGCGGTTGATGGAAGAAACTCAAGTCTTTGAAGAACTCAAAAATTATGAAAACTCGTCTGAGGTTTTAAGATTACTAGAAGAACACCTAGTTCGTATTTCGCAACTCATAATTGACTTTCCGGAAATCAAAGAAATTTATGTCAATCCGTTCGCGAAGAATGAAGATGAATTTTTTGCTCTTGACGCCCGGATTGTTATCGATAAGGAGCTAGCTCTGGAGGAAGTCGAAGAGAAGGAACATCTCGTCATAAAACCTTATCCCCGCGAATACGTCGAGGATTGGAAGTTGGACGATGGAAGACCTGTATCTCTGAGACCAATAAGGCCGGAAGACGAGCCCCGAATGTTCCAGCTTTTCGATACTTTTTCGAAAGAAACATGGCGATACAGATTCTTCGGACCCATGAGAGAAGTAACACACGAAGACATGGTAAGATTTACTAATATCGACTACCGGCGGGAAATGGCCATAATCGCTGAATTAAACGAAGAGGAAGAAAGGAAGATGATAGGTGTAGGAAGACTCATTACTGATCCCGACAGAGAAGGAGGCGAATTTGCTGTCGTGGTTGGAGATCCTTGGCAGGGGCTTGGCCTAGGAGAAAAACTAACGGATGCATTGATCGGAATTGCCGAGGACAGAGGTCTCGAAAAGATTTGGGGTACTATTCTAATAAATAATAAACCGATGATAAACCTTTGTAAAAAATTGGGATTCGAGATAAAGAAAGAGGACAATGACACAGTTAGAGCTGAGATCAAGCTTAAATAAAAAAATCCGTTTATCGATATTTTCCGGAAAAATTTAAGATGTGAAGCTCCTCAGAAGGTTCTGAAGTCTTCTTTCCTCACATTCAACACAACATGGGTCGATGATCTCTCAACATGCTCCGAAGCAATAATGCTTTTCACGAACTCATTAAGTTCAGATCTTGTTTCGAACCTTGTGATAAGTATGACATCATATTCTCCAGTTACATCGTAAACACATCGAACCGGATCTTTCTTGGAAAGTTCCTCCTCAACTTCTACTAGGTGTTCTCCATCCACTCTAAGTCCTATGACAGCCTCTAGCTCCTTTCCAAGTTTGAAGGAATCGGATCGAGCGGAGAATCCTTTTATCACTCCACTTTCTTGCATTTGCTTGACCCGATTATAAACAGTCCCCTCGGAAACATCCAAGTCTTCAGCTATATCTCGGAATGAAGCCCTGCCATCTTGTTCCAACTTTTTTACGATTTCGATATCGGTTTCGTCTATTTCGGCCAATATATCCACCCATTAAGATTTATTTAGAACTCATTAATTAATTTGTAGAAATATTCATTCTTGATATTTCGAATTAAACAAATGAAGGAGAAACAAGATTTAATAGCTCGCCCATCGGGTAGACGATGATTCGACGGCTATTTCAAAAGACCACTTTCATAAAGTTCATTTCGAAAGGTTTTCAGAATCTCTCTAACCTTCTCCTCGTTAGGAGCATATATTTGGATGTATCCTGAGGGAAATAACAATAAATAGTGGCCCTTTCCTTCTTTGAACTTAATCACTTCCTTTCCGGAGGTTCTAATTTTCTTAGCCCTATCGACATTGCTCCAAATTTTCTCCAAATCAATTTCCTGTCTCAATGAGGAAACTGCTCTGACAGATTTAATCTCGGGGATGTCGAATATATTAAAAAGTCTGGGTATATCCATAGAAGGAGATCGTCCCTCTGCCATTCATAACCCAACAATATCTTTCCTACTAAATGTTAAAAAGGATTTAGAAAAAACGGATTAATCATCTCATCTTTTCGAAAAATAGATTAAAAGACCTCATTTTGAATCAGAATATTTTTATTCAAGGTTATCAGGTAGTACAGCTTTAAATTCCTCCATCGCATTGATGGGGAGATATTTTTTCAAATTTTCGATGTTCGCCCATTTATATTCAGTATGTTCCCAACTTAATTGGATATCTGGCTTCCTCTCTAGTTCCATGAGAATCGGATATGAAAAGAATCTTGAACCATCATGTTCAAAATCGAAAACTTCACCTTCCTGAATAGAGAGGATATCATCTCCAGTGATTCCTGTTTCTTCTTTAACTTCATCCAATGCCTTCTCAGTAATTGGCTTAAGCTCGTCTAAATATCCGGCAACTACTCCCCATCCACCCTTCCGAGTATTAACCTTCTCGCTTCTTTTGAGAAGCAAAATTTCGTCCTCATATTTTAGGAATACCACTACCACAGGTATCCTATCAGCCTGCGAATAATCTATCCTCCCGTCTTGAAAATGAGGTAATTCCTTTGAAGAATCTTTTACTATTTCCGGTATTTCATCATCCATGCTAATTCCATTTTCTATTTGCTTTCAATTACATGAGTTTTCCATTCGATATAGGGAAAAGAACTCACATCCTCCCTCCCAGTGTAAATAGTAAAGAAAAAATAAAAAGAAAGGGAACGGGCGTTACTTAGCAGCAAGACGTATGTCTGTATCTCGCACAGTCTTGCGGCCAGCGTGGTCAGCCAATTCTGATGCTTCACCAGCAATCTCTAATGCGTACTCCTCAAGTACCTCTGCAAGTTCCTTCGCAGCACTTTCACTAACTCTCCTTGCTCCCGCTTTTCTTATAATACGATCTACAGCCGCAATAGGTAATTCAGTCATTTATTCGCCTCCTTTTCTTTTTTTAAAAGTATGTTCTTACCAAATCATCTATTGGAACCAACCTTTTAAACATTTTCCCTATAAAAGTATTTTGTCGCAACATCTAAGCGAAAAATCCAAAAAAAAATGGATTAATCTATTTAAAAGAATCTTAAAGCAATTTTAATAATAATTAAAAGAATTTCCGGATTAGGTTTAAAGTATAAGTATTTTAACTGGGATTTTTTAAAACAAAAAGCTATTGAAAGCCGGAGTCTCCCCACAAACCCGAAATATCACGTATGAGAAAATTAGTTATTTATAAATTCCATAGGTTTCTATTTATTTTTTTCTCAACTTTATTTATGTAACTCTTCCGCCGCTTTTGGGAGGTTTAGCTCCTCTAGTTTTTCTTTTGAAGGTTTACCCGTCTCTGGGTCCCAACCCCTTTCATTATAGTATCCGGAGAGAAGAGCATCTAAATCCGGTGAACGACCCGCAGTTGCTCCATCCGAAAGAGATTCCGTCACTATATCGGGGAGCTTGTCGTCTTGGCCTGTTATTCCCATTCTCCAATTTATGGATCTTTTAATGTTAAAGATTCTCTCTCCCGTCTTAATCATCTCTTTAGAATCAAAGTTCCAACCTGTTATAGCGTTCAGTATCTTCGAAATATCGCTATTGGATATGATCGGCGAAAATTTACAGAGTAGAAGGGAGTCATGTAATTCCCTTATATTTTGCCATCTTGCGGCTATTGCGCCCTTTTCCTCCGAAGACTCAAACCTATTCCCGCTTTTCACTCCAGCTTCAGGAACGTTAAGTCCTATATCAATCTGATAATAATCTCCCTTTAAGTGGCAAGCTCCTCTGGGTGATGTAGCATAAGAAACAGCTTGACCGGTGAACGCCCTGGGATCATGCATTGGGACTTCCATTCCCTTGACGTGAGGGGCCCGATCTTGGGGAATGCCAAATTCTTCAGCGACGCGCTTTACTCCTTCGGCGAGTATATCTCCTATCCCTTCTCGCTCTGCTATCTTTTCTACAACATCAATTATCGCTTCCTGATCTCCCCATTCCAAATCTATATCGGTTTGTTCTTTCTCTATCTCCCCTTCCTCGTATAATTTGGAAGCGAAAGCTATACTTACACCCGCTGAAATTGTATCAAGGCCGTAATCATTGCAAAGATGATTCGCGTAGATGATGGTTTCCAAGTCAAAATTCATATTTAAGGGGCCGAACGCTGCTGTGGTTTCATATTCGGGTCCATCCACCTCTTGTACTCCTCGTTCCTCAAACTCGGTTTTTTTACCACAACCGATTGGACAACCGAAGCAAGTGGTCGAAGTGACATGGTATTTTTCCCTCCATGCAACCGCGTCGATATCATCGGTGGGGAATATTCCAGATTGGAAGAGTTTTGACGTCGTATCACCCAAAGTCATGCCCAAATCTAGATATCCCATCGTTCCCTGCTTCTTAAATAACTCCAGATTTGAGCTCGCGGTTGTATCTGTTACGGGTATATCGGTAGCTTCCTCGGTTCTTCCTTTTAGTTTATCAGGCTGAGCAATTTCAATGGTTTCATTTCCATCCACAACGATAGCTTTCAGATTTTTTGATCCCATCACAGCACCCATTCCCGTGCGGCCGGCTGCTCTGCCGTGATCATTCATGATCGAGGCATACTTCACCAGATTCTCACCGGCTCGACCTATCGCAGAAACTTTAGCTCTCTTACTTCTCACTTCTTTCTTCAGTTCTTCTTGAGTCTCGTAAAACCCCTTCCCCCAATAATCGGAGGCATCTTCGATGCTGACCTCCCCCTCTAAAATCGAGAGATATACGGGATTCTCCGCTTTTCCAGTGATTATCACCCCGTCATAACCAGCCATCTTTAGAAAAGTTCCGAAAAAACCTCCGCTAGTGGATTCCCCCCATATCCCAGTGAGGGGTGATTTTGCACAAACTGCGTGGCGGCCTGCACTCGGCACTCGAGCTCCTGTGAAAGGGCCAGTCATAAATATTAAGGGGTTATCAGGTTCAAGCGGGTCTAAATCTTTTGACAAGCTATCGAAAAGAAAACTGGCCGCCAATCCGGAGCCTCCGAGAAAATTTTTAGCTCTCTCCTCGCTGAGGTCTTCTTCGCTGGTATTTTGCTCCGTCAGGTCTACTTTCAGTATTTTTCCTTGGTATCCTTCCATATTATTTCCTCAAAAATCGATGTCCTTTCCCTCGTAAGCGTATTCGAGAATCTTTTTCATCTCCTCTTGCGAGGTAGGCCTTGGACTAGCTAGAGTACACACATCTTCCTCTGCATATTTTGCTATTGTGTCCAGCTCCTCCTCCCATTCATCTTCGTCAATGCCATGATCTTTCAAAGCTATAGATACGTCGAGGTAATCCAAAAAATCCTTGAATTTAGTCAGGAGTTTATCTAGATAATCCTCCTTTCCTTCTCCTTCTATACCTAGGTATCTTGCCATGTCCACGTATTTATCGGTGACTTTTGAGTAGTATTGCAAGCAATATGGTATGAATAACCCTACCGCAACTCCGTGGTGTATTCCATAGGCCTTTCCCACCGCATGTCCCAAACTATGAGTTAGGGCAGTCTGACTATTGCCGAAGGCTAAACCGGAGATAGTAGCCGCAAGTAACATTTTGTGTCTAGCCTCCATATCGTCAGGCTTCTCATAGGCTTTGGGAAGCCAGTCAAACACCATCCTGATTCCCTGCAGAGCCAGAGGATCGGTGAAAATGTTAGCAAGGGAAGAGAGGTAAGCTCCGAAAGAATGGGCAAGAGCGTCCAAACCCGACCCGGCTGTCAGGGGTTTAGGCATTCCGGCCGTGAATCTCGGAACCAGAATTGCGAAATCCGGAACTATCTCAGCGGACGTAACCTCGACCTTTCTAGGTGGACTCGCGGATTCATCCGTTCCGACCGCAGCCCAAGTAACTTCAGACCCGGTACCCGCAGTCGTGGGAATTGCGGCGACTAGTGCCTTTTTCCCCAAACCTAATGGAACCAGAGGCTCTACATCTCTCAAATCTACACTGGGAAGCTCGTATTGTATCCGAGCCATCTTTGCAAGATCCATTGTAGAGCCACCACCGACGCCGAGTACGAGATCGGGCTCAAACTCTCTCATTTCTTCTCCACAGGTCTCAATAATTTCTAGCGGGGGTTCCGGTTCTCCACCTGTCCATATCGTGGATGTAAAACCGTTTTCTTCTAGAACCTCCCTGACTTCCTCTGCGTGCTTAACTACCGCTTCATCGGCTATAATAAATGCTCTTTTATTCTCACAAAGAAATGAGGCCGAAAGCCCTGAAAATTTAAGCGCAACTTCTCCAATTAGAATATCAGGGCAACTAAATGTTCCGAAATTCTCTTTTATCCCGCTGCCACCCATGAGTCGATAGGTTACTCGTTTTTGGTCATCGAGATACCAGTATGAAGCCATAAAAGCCCAACAATTAATTTTCGTTGAAACATTTAAGATTTGGGAAACGTTGCTGAGTCCTGCAACGGGTACTATCACTCCGTTGATATAGGAATCCAATTTTCGGAAATTCATTGACAGAAAAATCGAATTGTGAGATAGAGTAGAGTCTCAAACTTGGGAGATGGTGGCAATATTCGGGTTGGGATCAAATGCAGGAAATACCCATGGTCTTGGGGAGGCGTGACATCCTCCCCTTCCTAATCTCCGATTAGGCAGGGGCTTCCACCCATTCGCACCCTTCCAATCCGAGATTCAGGTGTTACCGGTGGAAGTGGCGTGGAGAGCCACCGACTCTTCATAGCCATTATTGACGGTTCTCCTCCGCTCACCGACTTGTCTCCCGCCATAGACGGGTATCCAGAGGTCGGGTCGTAGCTATGGAGTTCGGGGCACTGCCACTGGTACCCCTATTCACGGCCCTTCGGGGGATTCAATCCCCGAGGTCCTGACGCCTCCGAACTCGGCTTCGGAGACTCGAACGAGGTCCTGTCTCAGACATACCGTGAACCAGTTATTCTCATTCTCTCGCCCCAAGCAATTAAAACATATCGGATCCATCACCCATCCAATCCACGATTGGGAAGGTGTCTTCTCCGATAAAAAGATAAGAAATCCAAACAATTAAAATCCTATTAACATAAGGAATGAGGGGTTTAGACTTTGCCATGTAAAATCATTGCTGGTGGACAATGGGGAGATGAAGGAAAGGGCAAAATATCCTCATTCCTCTCTCTGAAAGATGAACCCACCAAAGTAGCCAGAAGTGGAGTAGGCCCAAATGCAGGGCATACCGTGATAAAAGACAGCAAAGAATACGGATTAAGAGAAATCTCTTGTGGATTTGTCCAAGAAAAAGCCGAAGTTTTGATAGGTCCAGGAGTCCTAGTAAACCCGGAAGTAGTAATCGAGGAGATAGAGAAAACAGGAATAGAGAATAGAGTAGGGATAGATCCCGGATGTGCGATTATCGAAGAGAAACATATAGAGGAGGATCAAAGTTCGGAACATCTAGAGAGTGAAATAGGAACCACCGGAACAGGATGTGGACCAGCCAACTCAGAAAGAGCGAATAGATCCATTAAATTAGCTGAAGAAATTGAAGAGCTCCAAGAATATATCGTGGACGTGCCGGCGAAAATCAACCAGGCAATTGAAAGCGGGGAGAAGGTAATCATCGAAGGATCGCAGGGTTTCGGGCTTTCATTATATTTCGGAACGTATCCATACGTCACTAGCAAGGATGTGAGTGCTAGTTCTTTAGCCGCAGATGTAGGAGTAGGTCCTACAAATGTGGACGAAGTTCTACTGGTCTTGAAGGCCTACATCAGTAGGGTTGGAGAAGGTCCTTTCCCTACCGAGATATCTCCAGAAGAAGCCGAGGAAAGAGGAATTACTGAATACGCCACTGTAACCGGGAGAAAAAGGCGAATAGGTGAATTTGACTTTGATTTGGCTAAAAGAGCCACCATGATAAATAGTGCAACCCAGCTCGCCATCACAAACGTGGATAGATTATTCGATGGAAATAAAGGAGTTCGGGATTACTCCGAACTCACAAGAGAGGCTAGGAATTTCTTGGACGAGGTCGAGGAAAAGGTAGGAGTCCCTGTAACAGTTATTTCGACCGGTCCTGATACAAAAGATACTATTGATTTAAGGTCCGAAAAGATATAACTCCCTTCCAATATCCATCCGGAAAACGAACACAGGTCTCTTTAAAGCTCAGCAACAAGAATAAAAAAAGGTGAACCGCTTTGACCATTTCCATAGGAGAATGTCCACTGGGAATTTTTGCTTTCAACGACGAAGAGAATATAATAGCCTCCAAAACTTTTCCACATAGTGTTAGAGAAATTTCAGATAAGTTATATTCAATACAAAACGAGGACGTTACGGAGGAACACGAAGAACTATTGGGAGAACTTCTGGACGAGGGATATACGGAGTTTGACATAGAATCAGATAAGCTAGCATCGCAACTTAAAAATAAATTTGAGGAAGCCAATTTTGAGGTCGAGGTCCCAAACCGAGCCAACTTCCAGCTTAGGAACTCTCTAAGGGAAATCGCGGAGGAATCAGGCTTCGAGGAAGTGAATAAGCTTATCCGAGACGTTAATATCCTGCTTACCCGAGAAGAGTTACGAAGGGAAGCTTCAGAAAGGGACAAAATAATAATAGAGACTATAAACACGATTGACGAACTCGATAAAACTATCAATTCCCTTTATGGTAGAATAAGAGAATGGTACGGAATCCACTTTCCTGAACTGGATAGACACATCTCCGAAGATGTTAAGTACTTCGAGCTCATTTCAGAGCTAGGTAGTAGAGAAAATTTCACCAAAGAAAACCTCTTGGAGCTTGACGTTCCAGAAGGTACGGCTGAGAAAATTCGGAAGGATGCCGAAGACTCAATCGGAGCAAGTTTCGATGATCTGGACATCGATGCAATTAAAGCAAATGTGAACCAAATTCGGGGACTACAGGGAGCTCGAGAAAAGACATCCGATTATTTAGATGGACTAATGAAGCAGGTTGCTCCAAATATAACTACTCTAGTTGGAAGCTTAATAGGAGCTAGACTTATTTCTCTCGCGGGGGGGTTAGACGATCTGGCTAAAATGCCCTCAAGCACGATTCAGGTTTTGGGAGCCGAAAAGGCCCTTTTCCGATCACTTAATAAGGGTACAAAGCCACCGAAGCACGGTGTTATCTTTCAATATCCCGAAATTAGGGGATCTCCTAAATCAATCCGGGGCAAAATAGCGAGAGCTCTAGCAGGGAAATTGGCTATAGCTGCGAAGGTCGACGCAATGTCCGGGAAATTCGTCGGGGACGAACTAAAGGAGGAAGTAGAGGAAAGGGTAGAATCGATTAAGGAGGAAGCAGCCGGAGGTTAGTAAATTATGAGAGTTGAGGAACACGAAAAATTCGATGAGGTCTATTGGATAGAATTTGAAGAAGGAAAGAGAAACTTAGCTACTCGGAATTTAGCTCCCGGTCAAAAGGTATACGACGAAAAACTTGTCAATCACCGGGGAAACGAATACAGGATTTGGGATCCCTACCGTAGCAAGCTCGGAGCAGCAATTTTAAGAGGATTAGAAGATATCCCAATTGAAAAGGGTTCTAAAGTTCTCTATCTAGGCGCTGCCAACGGAACTACAGCAAGTCATGTCTCCGATATCATAGGATCCGAAGGTATGGTATACTGTGTAGAGATTTCCTCCCGGCCCCTCAGAGACTTGCTAGTAACCAGTGAACAAAGAGATAATATGGCTCCGATACTAGCCGATGCACAGAAGGTGGAAAAGTACCGAGCGATGATAGAACAGGTGGATATGGTATATCAGGATGTGGCGCATCCCGAACAGACTAACATAGCATTGGAAAATTCTCAAACATTTCTAAAAGACGATGGATATGCTCTAGTTGCGCTAAAGGCTAGAAGTATTGATGTAACTAAGGATCCTAGAGAAATATTCAGAAGGGAAATGGAAAAGCTGGAAGAAGTTATGGAAATTGTGGACTCAAAATTACTAGATCCTTATGAAGATGATCACGCAATGATTTTACTCAAAAAATAGATTAATACTAATTCTTGTTTCTCTAGTTTGTTGTTGTTATCTCGGCGCCATCTTCAGTCACTATCATGGTATGTTCCGCCTGCGCTACCTTACAATCCTCAACTTCCTTTAACACATAATAGGGATGCAGAGCTTCGGAGGCAAGTAGTTCTCTCAAAGTCATCTGGAGCCTGATTCTGGACAAATCTTCCGTTAACCATCTCTCAGCGAATGGGAGGTCGCCATAGTTCTTCTTGATTTTCCGAAAAGTTTGCTGGGCCATGCGGCCGGATACATTCTTCTTATCCAAACATCTGAAAATATAGACTTCGGGCATATCATCAACCTCGCCCTCACCGTCGGTTATGAAAGGCTCCAGAGCAATTACATCTCCCTCTTCCAACTCATCTCCAGTCTCCTTCTCAACGTTCGGTATAGATATTCCTCCATGTAACGACCATCTCTCCAAATTATGGCCAGTTAGATTACTAATGGGCACGTATCCATGCTTCTCAGCCGTTTCCTCAATCACCGCGCCGATTTCTCCCACGTCAATGCCTGGTTCAACGGATTTAATCGCTTCGCTCAGAACTTCTTCTATCGTCTCTATCATGTCCTTTTCCTTGCTCCATTTCTCTTCTTCCTCGGATTTTTCAGCCTCCGATTCCGAAACTTGCTCTTCTTCCTCCACTTCTTCGGAATCTTCTCCTTCCGTCTTCTCTTCTTCGTCCGTTTCTTCCTCAGCGAGGACTGTGATAGCCGTGTCAGCTATATACCCATCAATATGAGCACCGATATCTATTTTCACCAAATCGCCAGCTTCTATCTCCGTCTCATCTTCGTCCGGGGGGCTATAATGCGCCGCCTTCTCATTAATCGAAATATTACAGGGGAATGCAGGCTTGGCTCCCTTCGACTGAATCATATCTTCTACTTTTTCCGCAATTTCGAGGACCTTCTGGCCGGGCTCTACCATCTCACGAGCCTTTTCCCTGACTTCGGCAGTTATTTTGCCCGCCTCTTGGTAAATCTCCCGCACTTCTTCATCTAGTTCTTCGGACATCGAAATCAGTTTAGCTCTTACCTGAAATAAAAGTATTCCAAAATATCGGAATAAGTAGGATTAAAATTCATTCCGCTCTTAACTAATCTTGAACGCAAATGGAGGAAAATGAATCCTTTCTTACTGACAGGCAGATGAAGGTCTTAGAACTCAGAGCTAAGGGATTGAGCCAAGCTGAGGTTGCACAAGAATTGGAAACTTCCAGAGCAAATATCTGTTCCCTCGAAAAGCGGGCCGAAAGAAACATAGAAAGGGCAAAAAGGACCTTAAAAATGGCCAAGAGAGCCCGAGCCCCGGTGAGGGTTACGATAGAGATAAACGAAGATATTCTAGAGTCGGTTAAGAAGTTCTTTTCTAGGGCGGATGAAGCCGGCATACATGTCTCTCTAGATACTCCGGAGTTAATTTCCAAGTTGAGAGATGAAGCGGGGGACAGGTTGGAAGGTAGAAAGGCATCCGAAGAAATCGAGCTTAATCTTAATCCCCAAGGAGACGTATTGATATTCTAATCTAGCCGAAAGTTCCAAGCTTTGTTTGCTTCGTCTCTTCGTATCGGAGGTCTTCCTCCGTATATCCTAAAACTTCCATTACTCTCATGACGGCCGGCAATATCTGATTATTTATATAATACTCCGGATCATAATCTCTATCTCCAAACTGTGAAACCGGAATCGCACAGTCGCTTACATTCCCGGAGGATTTTTCAACGATATAGGTTATCGTCATTCCTGGTTCTACTTCCTCTCCTTCCTTTCTCAATCTTCGGGCGGCTGCCACGTGTGGTCCCTCGGACTTGTATTCCTCTATCGGCTTCTTAAGCTGAGTGTGAATTATGAGATCTTCCAGATCGACATTTCCTTTTCGGACATCCCTCGTCACTTCCTGGACAATTTCGGCGGCCCTTTCAGGAGAACCGTCTTTTAGGATGGCCTTCAAAACTCTTTTCTGTGTGTCCTTGGCAAGGGCAGCCCAATCCCTGCGCACAAATTCCAGCCCTTTTACCTCCATCTTATTATCTTCGCTGAACAAAGCATACCTTTTCTTGGAGATGAAAACTCCTCTTTGGTGATAATCTTCCAATTCTAGCTCCATTATCCCCGGCATATCCTCATTAACTTTCTCCAAGAAATCCTCAACGTCTCGTTTGCTCTTATCACCAAGTTTACAAAGAACACTATCCGTATCTCCATAAACCACATCAAATCCTTCTTCCTCGGCCATTTCTATCGTCCTTTTAATATAGTAACGGCCGAAGCTAGTCACACTTTCCGCACATTCCTTCGAATACCACCTGGCTCGCGGATAGCCCAACATGCCGTAAAAGGAATTCGCAATTATCTTTAGAGCCCATTGCCGGTTATCGATAGATTTATATTCCCTACTGTCCTCCTCCAAGTCCTCCATTTTCCTCTTAAGATCCGATCTCTCCTCAATCAGTCCTCGCAAAGTCCGGGGAATAAACCCTTGCCTATTTTGACAGAATTCATAGTCCAAATTTGGTACACTCACGACTTCCTCGGAGTCGCAACAATCACAATTTATCGTAGCAGGGTCGATATTGTGGGTAACGATAATAGTAGGATATAGCGACCTAAAGTCCAGAACTACCAGATCTTCGTGTAATCCTTTCTCGGGCTCCTTAACATAGCCTCCAACATAGCTAGTTCTCTGTCTTTTCTCATATTCCTTACCGACTGGGCGTCCAGGGACCAACTCGTCTATTTGATGAGCGTTGAATACTAACAGCCATTCCACTAGCTGGCCCGGAGTCATCCTACTTACATCGAAGATAGATTGTTTTACGGTTTTACTGAGTTCTATCACGAGGGGGAAAATTTCTTCTGTGAGTTCCAGTGTTGCTTTGGAATCTGATAAGGAATACTCCAGGAGCTTAATTGCCTCCACACCCTCCTCGTCCCAAACATCGGAGATCTCGGAAGCTTCGAAATCGGGTTTTTTCTTATCTAGCATATGTTCATAGACATTTTCCAGCGTGTAATCGATCAATCTAATAGCACCTATCCTAGAGAGAAAATCCACCAAAGCATATATATCGATGTGTGGGCGTCCAGGGACTCTAGTTACGGTTTCGAACCGTCTTCTCCTTGAAGTTATCTCCGCGTCGTCTCTTCCCAATTCCAAATCAATATTTAATTCATCGGCTCTGTCGCTCAGATACGGAAAGTCAAATAAATCAGTGTTATAGCCGGTCACTACATCAAAATCTCGCCCCTCTACGATTTGCATGAATCTTTTTAATAATGCTCTTTCGTCTTCAACCTCCTCCACAAACTCGAGGTCGGAATCAAAATCTTTCCATGTGAGAACCTTCTCAAAACCCTGGTTATCGGCTATGCTGAGCATGATTATCGGATCCTCCTCCGGTCTAGGATCTCCATCCGGATTATAGGATTCGATGTCAAAGCTCATAATTCTCAACTCCTCGTCGATTTCCTCCTCCGCCGGCTCGGGGGGTTTAGTCGCGATAAGCTCCTTGCCCTGTTTACCCTCCCGGAATTCTCCCTCTAGCTCGATAGTTCCCATCGAGACTAACTCATGATCTATAAGATATTTCCTGGCTGGAGGAATATCGTAATCAAAAATATCTTCAACGTGGGGGAAATCCCAAATTTCCTTCCTTAGAGGGGTAATATCCAGAGGACTTTCAACGATTACCTTTACCACTTTTTTATCCTCACCTAATCGCTTCATCTCCACTATCTCGGTAGACTTAGCCTTGACATCCTTTCCTCTCCTATCAGCCTCGACTTTTTTAATCGCCTTAGCTGTTCTCTCTGGTTTATCCGATAACACATAGAAATAGTCCCTAAAATTTGGATCGAAAACGGTTATAACCTCTCCGTCCCTCTTAACGTAAAGTTTCATGCAGGGGGGATCTCTTCTTTTTAAATATTCACTGTCCAATAGTAATCCACGCATCTTCTGCCCAATGAGATTATCGGAATTATCCAAGTTAAAATCTTTCAAGTGAGAAACTATTTACAGTTAGGACAAAACATCTAGAATTGATATGGCTGAAATCGACACTTCTCGAGAGAAGTTTCCAGAAGAAAGAAGAAAATCAGAAGAAGACAAATGGACGAAAGTAGCCCTCATCCTAGTCGTAATACTTATTGTCGGAGGATCCATCTCGGCATTCTTTCTGTTCTTTGAGGATGTCCCAAAAATAGGAGTAATTAATCTAAGCGGTTCTATCTCCGGATTTGAGTATGCTGAATTGGCTCGAAAGGCAAGCAATGATTCATCGATAGAAGCAGTAGTGTTAAATGTAAACAGTCCAGGAGGTACAGTTACCGGGACTTTTCAAGCTGAAACGTCCTTATCAAGACTTCAAAAAGAGAAACCCGTGGTAGCCTCCCTCCAGGAACAGGCCACATCGGGAGCTTATGTCGTCGCATCAGCCTCTGACTATATCTACGCGTGGGATCAAACCATAACCGGTGGATTGGGAGTCATCGCTACCTGGGTGAGTTATGAAGATTACTACGAGCAGGAAGGGATAGATTACTTTATCTGGAAGTCCGGAGAACAGAAAGATATGTTTGCTCCTTGGCGTAAACCGACTGAAGAAGAAAACGAATACCTACAGACTTTAGTTGATGATTTTGCGAATCAGCTATACGAGAGAATAAAAACTAATCGCCCGGAAACCATAGGACAGCTGGACAATATTAGAGATGGAATAACCGTTTATGGAAAAAATGCCGTTGATCTAAATCTAGTAGACAATATAGGCGGCATAGATGAAGCAGTCGAGAAGGCTGCCGATATGGCAGGTTTGGATAGATATCAGAAAGTAAATCTAGCCAAATACTATTCTTAATTAGCTCCTCATCCTATTTCCGAGCCTCGACAGATGTGCCAAAGCTGCTTCTAACTGTATTCTGTCATTTGCTCCCTCGACTAGCCTGAAATCAAATTCTCCAATGCGATCAATCAGCTTGACTTTCATTGGTTCGGGCAAATCCAAATTAAATACTTCCTTGTGCATCTGCTGTAATACATCATCGCCGGCCAATCCCTGATCTATGATTAAATCCGTCAGCTTTTCACGAGATTTTTCAAAATCACCTTCTAGGGCCATATCCATCATATCCCTAACTTCCCCAGGACTTGCAGTAGCACTAACCTCATAAACCACATCTTCGTCGACTTCGCCGCCTAAAACGGAAGCTGCTTGCAAGACATTTATAGCTCTGCGCATATCACCTTCAGAGACGTATATTATTGCCTCAATGCCGTCCTCTTTCAAATCGAGGGCTTCCTCATTCGCAATTTTCTCCAATACTTCGGCTATATCCTCATCTGCCAATCTTTTGAATCGAAAGACTGCACACCGAGATTGGATTGGTTCGATAATTTTGCTTGAATAATTACAGGCCAGGATAAAACGGCAAGTATCGGAATACATCTCCATAGTCCGGCGGAGGGCATGTTGGGCCTGAGAAGTCAAAGCATCGGACTCATCCAAATAGATTAACTTGTACGAAACGTCGCCGACGGGCCTAGTCCTCGCATAATCCTTTACTCTTGTTCTGATTGTGTCGATTCCTCTCTCATCCGAGGCGTTGAGTTCAAGGAAATTGCGTTGCCACCCCTCCTCGAAAAGCTCTCTTGCTATAGCTAAAGCTGCAGTTGTCTTTCCATTTCCTGGCGGCCCTGCAAATAACAGATGGGGGATGCTCTCCTTTTTTACGAACGTCTGCAGTCGCTCGACGATCGTGTCTTGGCCCACTATGTCCGAGAGTTTTTGGGGTCGATATTTCTCGACCCAAACTTCATGATTATTTGTCAAATTTCTCGACCCAAATTGTGGTGAAATTTATCTATCAGAATGCCCATTTATCTTTTCTTCTCTTAAAATCCGTTTTTTCTTCTACATAGATATTATTTATAAATATCCCAGTGACATCCTCTCCGACCTGAAGGACGGAGCTTCCACCCATTCGCACCCTTCCA
>CAYNPN010000014.1:0-35170 GCA_964399085.1 Hadarchaeota archaeon (SeqCode)
CCCATCATAAAGTATACGGCTGCCGCAACAACCACCAGAACGGCGGCGAGCATGAGCAGATACTCGGTGGCACCCTGACCTCTTTCAAAATCAATCATGATAATTTCACCTCCTTAAAAAGGATTTTGGGTAGTAAACATTATCCAATCAAAAACATAAAAACATTTGGCTTACAAAATTAAGAATAAGTAGACACTTTTGAAGGAGTGTCGTAATGCGCATAATCAGTTCAAAATACGGAGGGGGGACGGTAAAGGAAGCCTTGGACAGAGTGGGGAAGGAAATCAACAGAAAACTAGCCGACACTCCGGGCTCTATATCAAGTTTCGAATCCGAAATAAACGTCGGATTCGCCGGAGCAAACGTGCGGCTGATCGTCACTGTGGACGAAAGGGAAATACAGAATAAAAGGTTTATCTGGGTCAACAGAGGCGGTTCAAACGAAGAAGAAGCTTTGACCAAAGCTGAGGAGGAGATGAACCCCGTGATGGAAAAAATCAGGGGGGAAATAGCAGATTTTTACATCGAATTTGTAAGTCCACCCCTCCCGCAGCGGGTCTACGTCACCATGATTGCCGGCGTAAACGAAAGTGTCCCTGAAGAAACCGAAGAATTGACCGCCAGTGAGAGGAGAGCCAGAATAGCCCAGATAGTAAATCTGCTGGGAAACGAACCCGATGCCGTCAATATATCTAAAACTGCGGAAATTTTCGATGTCTCTCGAGACATTATCTACAGAGATCTGGAAAAAATGGGCTTTGAACGCTGAGCTAGAACATGAAACCCGCTGCAAACTGTGAAACGTAGAAAACTAATAATGCCGCCGCTGCAAATGGTGCAATATACATCATTCCCTTAATTACATCACCATATCTAATAACGCCGACCGCTAAAGCCGTAATCGAGGATTCTATAGCGAGGAAGATCGGAACAATTATTCTCGTGCCGGATGGCAAAACATTTCCGCCCATTTGAGTTATTCCCGCCCCTCCTGCTGCTCCCCCTGCACCGGAAACGCCGCTGGGTATTACTTCCGAAAAGATACCTCCGAGCGAAACCACCAAACCCGTAATAAAGGGCGCCGCAAACAGAGCGGCGGCCAAGAGAAACATTATCTGCTGCATTGTCGAGGACTGTCTCTCCCTCTGGATGGAGTGGGTCTCCCTGATATCCTCCGAAACCGCCTCCATGACGTCCGCTATCTCGGCTCCTCTCTCCATACCTTCGACTATCAGAAAGAAGGCTCTCTCGAAGAGATCCGATTTCGACCTCTCGGCCATCGCCCTTATGGCACCGGACATCGACCTACCCCGACGAACCTGTGCGAGAGTTCGCTCAAATTCCTCCGAAAGGGCTCCGTAATCCGACTCTGCGACATCCTCGAAGGCCCCATCCATACTCACACCGGCTCTGAGGGTGGTCGACATCTGCCTCAGGGCATCGGGGAGGGATTCCTCTAGCTCCCCAACCCTTCTCTCGATGAAAACGAAGGGAAGCATTAGTGAAAGGACGATAAAGGTAAGGATAAACGCTACTACCGAGTAAACCGGAGCTGGAAGCAGGGGGAAGGAAACAAAGAATGAAGCCACGAAAATCCCAACTCCGACGACTATCCCCAAAATCAGGGAAACTCCACAGTATTCCGCCCCCGAGAGGGCAATATTGGTCGATTTTAGCTTATCATCGGTGCCCTGGACAAAATCTTCGGGAAAAACCGTTTCGGCCATTTTCTCGATGTAATAGATAGCAGACGGCAACCACTTCACACCTCGGGTTCCATCCTCTTGAAGACTAAGACCATGTAACCAAGGAGCATCGGGATTCCCAAGAGATAAAGAATCGCGACCATTGCGGGTGGGAATGAAGCCCCGCCCATGAACTTGGCTATAATAAATACCACAAGCAGAAGCGGGGGAATTACGGCCGCGGCGAACATGTATACCATGGACATCATGTTAAGGGATTGGGTATAATCCCGCAAATTCATCCGCAGATCAAATGCTGCCTCATCGGCGAGTATACCCAAGGCCCGGGATAGGTTACCTCCCGTCCTAAGGGTCCGCTGAATCTGTCTTACTGCCCGAGTCAATGAATCCGATTCGACCCTGTACCTCATCATCGCCAGAGCATCGTTCATAGACTCCCCGGTCCTCATATCCTGAAGAGTTTTATTGAATTCCTCGGAGAGAACCCCGTAATCCGCTTTGCTAACCGAGGTCATCGACTCGGGGAGGCCGATTCCGGAGGAAAGCTGGGTCGCCATATGGCGGAGAACATAGGGGATTTCCTGATTAACCTCCGACGCACGGCTGGCAATTTTTGATTTTGGCCTCCGGCGGCCAACAAATAACGTAAGCATGAATGTCAAAGGCGGTATTATTGCCATGAAAAGAAATGATCCCAATAAAAACCAAATGAAAAGAAAAGAGGCTATCGCCACTATCGTGGACACGCCTAGTAGAAACGTAATATATCTCTCAGGAGTGATATTCATGTTGGCTTTGTACAAATCTTCCTCCAAATCCGTGAAGTAGCCAGCCAATCGGCTAGCTGGCCCCATAAATACACCGGAGAAAATATCGGCAAATCTTTCGGACGCGGGGCGACTAAGTTCTTCCCTTTCTTCCTCCCACTCTTCTTCCTCCTCTCTAATCTCTTCCTCATCCCATTCGGTTTCGCTAGGCCCGGTACCCTCCACCTCCATTTGCTTCAGTTCTTGAAGTCTATCGGAGAGCGAAGAAGGTTCCTCTTCCGTGGTCTCGGGTTCACTCTTGACAGCCTCCCTCACACTCTTGGGAGCGCCAGTGGTAACTTGACCTGTTCGCTGGACACCTCTACCAATTTTAGAGAAAAAATCCTTTAGTGAATCGAATCTACCCTGACTTTCATCTTCCTCTTCTTCGGGCATCTAATCCCCAGCTCAAAAATTATTCTTTCAAATCATCCGCTTCTATTTTATCTAAAAGGGCGTCACGATTTTTATAATATTCTTCGAAAACCTCTCCTACATCGTAAACATTGCGGATATCTTTTTCCTTCATCCATTCTAAGACAGCAGCTCTCCTCTTTATTTCCCTATCAACTTCATCTCCTCCAACGCCAGCATAATCGGCGATTTTCTTTTTTATCGTGCTCGGAACACCGGTAGGCTTGATTTCATCGTTCCTTGCGTCCCACTTGTAAATCTGGCTCAGCTGCGGCTTCCCGTTCTCAAACCCGGTAAGCTCGGCAATCTCTGTAATTCTACGAATCTGACCTTTCTCATGATGATTCATGCGCTGCTGCATAACTACCGCATCCAATGCCGGTACCATCACTTCGGGGACATCCATAGGAGGCTCCGTGAGCCTAGTGATTGTCTCCTTGGCGCTGTTAGAGTGGACGGTCCCCATACATCCATCATGTCCAGTATTCATGCCCGTGAACATGGTCATGGCCTCTGGCCCTCGAACCTCACCTACAATAATTCGGTCCGGGCGCATCCTCAAAGAGTTCTTTACGAGTTCTTCCATGGCCACTTCTCCCTTTCCCTCAACGTTAGGAGCCCGAGTTTCCAGCCTGATCCAGTGTTCGTGGGGCAAATTCAGCTCGGCCGTATCCTCAATTGAAATTACTCTTTCCTTGTCCCTGACAAATGAAGTGAGGGTATTCAGAGTGGTACTTTTTCCACTGGCAGTTCCCCCCGCAACTAGAATATTAGTGGGCTTTGCCTCCATTCCATCGACCGCCACCCATAGAAAGGCACCTACGTCGATCGATAAAGTGCCGTTCTCGATAATATCAATAATAGTCAGGGGGTCCTCGCGGAACTTACGAATCGTCAGCGTAGGACCATCCAAGGAAATGGGGGGAATGGTGGCATTTACACGGCTGCCGTCGGGTAGTGTTGCATCTAAGAGGGGATTCTGTTTGTCTATCCTTCTACCTACCCGTCTTCCCATCTTCTCAATCTGATGAATCAGTTCCTCCTCGTCCTCAAAACTAATATTAGTAACACACATGCCAAAATCTCTGTCATAAACGTACACGGGCTTCCCAGTGGCCGTCACCATAATTTCCTCCAACTTGTCATCCTCTAACAAAATGTCGAGCATGCCAAATCCAATCATATCCCTTACAATTATCTTCGCCATTTGATTCAGTTTCGTGTTCGAAGCGCCTCCAGGCATTGTGTTTCGATCGAGTATTTCCTTGACCTTCTCCTGGAAAACCTTTTCTCGAGACTCTCCATCCTTTATATCTCGGGGGTCCACGTCTATCTCATCTATGGCCTGTTCCCTTACCTCGCTCATCATCTCTCTTTCTTGATCGGTAAGTTCCGGAAGGTGAGCTTTATAAAAAGGTTGATCTCCTCTCTTAGTCTCGTAAACATCAGCACTCCTTCTGGACTCCAATTTTCTCTCAATTTCTATCTCCTCGGTGCTCTCCGTAGATACCTCCGGGATTTCTGCCTGTGGTATCTGACCCTCCGCCGAAGCTTCCGGACTTACGGGTATGGTTTCCGGCTCTTCACCTGCAGTTTCCGGGCCCGTCGGAATTGATTCGCCCTCGTCCAGGCTATCAAACCATTCTCCGAGGCCCTCTTCCGGATCGTCCACATCCTTTGTCCTATCCGGCTCGGCCATGGATAAACCTCACTAACTTTTTTATATTGCTCATGCATTATAAAGGTCGGAGAGTATACCTTCTCCTAGTATTTTGAGAAGACCGGCGTTCGTAGCGTCGATTTAACAGTATTATCATTTACAGGATTCCAAAAGAAGCAAAAGGAGGTGTTTAATAATGCCAAATGGAAATCTAGGCGGACCCGCAGGCGGAAGCGGACAGCCGATTCTAGTCATGCCCAAAGATACTGATCGAAAGCAGGGAAAGGACGCCCAAAACAACAACATTCGGGCCGCCAAAGCCGTAAGCGAAGCGATAAGAACGACCCTAGGACCCCGAGGAATGGACAAAATGCTTGTCAGTGGTCTGGGAGACGTGGTAATTACAAACGATGGCGTAACTATCCTTGAAGAGATGGACATAGAACACCCCGCAGCAGAGATGATAGTTGAAGTAGCAAAGACCCAGGAGGACGAAGTGGGCGATGGTACCACATCGGCAGTTGTACTATCCGGATCGCTCCTCGACGAATCCACCGAATTAATAGATCAAGAAGTCCACTCATCGATAATTGCGAGTGGATTCAGAATGGCAGCCGAAAAAGCACAGGAAATCTTGAAAGATATTTCAGTGGAAGTGGACATCGATGACG
Source organism: Hadarchaeota archaeon (SeqCode) (assembly GCA_964399085.1). Classification (GTDB taxonomy): domain Archaea; phylum Hadarchaeota; class Hadarchaeia; order Hadarchaeales; family JAGGTB01; genus CAYLJV01. Next base: position 5,258 of record CAYNPN010000014.1, read on the forward strand.
AAGAAATGCTGGAAAAAGTCGCAATGACCGCGATGACTGGTAAAAAAGCCGAAGGTGCTCGTGAAGAACTCGCAGGATTGGCTGTCGAAGCTGCAAGAGGAATTGCCGAAGAAACAGAAGACGGATACCAAGTCGACGCAGATTACATAGGCACCGAGAAAAGAGAAGGCGGAAGTGTAGACGATTCATACATGGTAAACGGACTAATAATTGACAAGAGTCGAACACATCCAAGCATGCCCAAAAAGATCGAAGACGCAAAAATAGCCCTTATAAATACTTCCTTAGAGGTTGAGGAAACCGAAGCTGATGCGGAGGTAAAAGTTACCGACCCCGATCAACTACAGGCCTTCCTCGATCAAGAGGAAGAGACTCTGAAGGGCTATGCAGACAAAATAGCGGAAGCTGGTGCCAACGTAGTATTGTGTCAGAAGGGAATCGATGACATAGCACAACACCACTTGGCCAAGAAAGGTATCTTGGCCGTACGGAGGGTCAAGAAATCCGACATGGAGAAACTCTCTCGCGCCACAGGTGGCGAAATAGTCTCAAATATCGAGGATATAACTAGCGAGCAACTTGGAGAAGCCGGAGCCGTCGAGGAAAGAAAGGAAGCTGGCGATGAGATGATATTTGTAGAGGACTGCAAAGATCCCAAAGCAGTAAGCATACTAGTTTCCGGTGGCACCGAACACGTCGTAGACGAGACGGAAAGATCCTTGAAAGATGCTGTCAGAGTCGTCGGAACGACTATAGAAGACGGAAAGGTTGTCGCCGGCGGCGGAGCATGCGAAATAGAGCTATCAAAGGGACTCAGAGATTACGCCGACAGTGTAGGAGGAAGAGAAGCACTTGCTATCAGAAGTTTCGCAGATGCGATTGAAACAATTCCAAGGACCCTTGCCGAAAATGCGGGGCTCGATGTAATCGATGCCCTAGTGGATTTAAGATCGGAGCATTCCCGTCCTGAAGATTCATCCCAAGGATTGTCCGTTCTTAACGGCGGAATAACGGATATGCTCGAAGAAGGGATCGTTGAACCCACTCGGGTTAAAACACAGGCAATTCAGTCCGGAAGCGAAGCAGCTGAAATGATATTGAGAATCGACGACGTAATTGCAGCCGAAGAAACCGAAGGAGCTCCAGCAGGAGGTGCTCCTGGCGGTGCTCCTGGCGGAATGCCGGGAGGTATGCCGGGTGGAATGCCAGGCGGAATGTAGAAGGAGTAAACGCGACTCCTTCAAGTTCCTTTTTTCTTATTTTTTCTGTCTATAACCGTGGATACATACTTTTTTAATCCGCTTTGCAAATTTACCTATCTCGTCCAATTTTTCCTCGGGATTGGACAGGCTATCCTCATAGATATTCCCCAAAGCACTGCCCGTAATAACTCCATCAGCCCCTGCCGAGACAAGGGCTCTCGCGTGTCTTTCCTTAGAAACTCCGAAGCCGGCCATGAGAGGAATCTCGGCATTTTCTCTAATCGATTTCATTAATTCCACGGTAGATTCCGGAACCGTCTCTCTGGCTCCCGTGACTCCCTCGACATTAACCACATAGAGAAATCCCGATGAAGAATTAGCGATGCTTTCCAACCTCCTCTTGGAAGTGTTCGGAGTTACCTGGAGGATTACATCTATCCCAGACTCATTCGCCGATTTTATGAGGGGGGTGGCCTCCTCAAGTGGTACATTAGGGACGATAATTCCCTGTGCCCCGGCCTCACTCAGCCTTCCGAAGAAATCCTCCAAGCCATAGGCATAGGGGACGTTGTAGTAGGTGGTAACAATAATCGGGGTATCCAACCCCCCTCCCCTCAGCTTTTCTATTCCCCGAAAGCAGTCTTCCGGGGTGGTACCGTTCTCCAAGGCCCTCTCGCAGGCCTCTTGAAATGTCGGGCCATCCGCAGTGGGGTCGGAAAAGGGTATTCCAAATTCTATGAAGTCAGCTCCATTCTCCGACAGAACCCTTATCTCCTCTCTGGAGAACTCGGGCGTTGGGTCCCCATAGTATATATGGGGCATATAAGCTCCCTCCCCCCTGTCCTTTAATTCTCGGAATTTCTCCTCAATCCTCATTGTCAAAATACCTCAGAATTGTATCCATGTCTTTGTCGCCTCGGCCGGAGTAATTCAGTACGACGGTTTCATCGCTCTCGAACTCATCTTTATTGTCCATCATATAGGCCACCGCATGCGCGGTTTCGAGGGCGGGTATCAGCCCTTCTGTCTTCGCCATCGCCCTCACGGCCTCAAAAACCTGGTCATCGAAGGCATAACAGGCTTCCATTCTCCCGGACTCGTAGAAATGAGACAATTGAGGGCCCCGCGCCGGATAGTTTAAACCCGCGCTTCTAGTCTTGGATGGCTTTATCTGGCCATCCTCATCTTGAAGGGTATAGGTAAGGGCTCCATGAATTACCCCGGGGGCGCCGAGCTGAAAGGCTGCAGCACTGTTGTCCGCGTCCAAATTTTCCCCACCTCCCTCGACAAAATAGAGCCTGACATCTTCATCTGTGAAGGGCCTGAAGGCTCCGAGTGCGTTGCTTCCACCGCTGCCACAGGCCACTATCGCGTCCGGTAAATCTCCTTCCTTTTCCATGATCTGATTCTTGATTTCTTTTCCAATCACGCTCTGAAACCTAGCCACCATTTCCGGAAACGGATGCGGACCCACAGTCGAGCCCATTAAATAATGAGTATCCCCCGAGCAAGATGCCCATTCTCTCAAAGTATCTGAGACTGCATTCTTCAGAACTCCTTTACCGATATCCACGGGGGTAATATCCGCTCCTAGCAGTTTCATCCTCTCTACATTAGAGGGCTGTCTTTCGATATCCCTAACTCCCATAAAAACCTCGACATCAAGTTCGAGGGCGTTTCCAGCGATTGCCGTGGCCACGCCATGCATGCCGGCTGCCGTCTCGGTTATCAGTAGGTCCTTTCCCATCTCTCGGGTCAGAAGGGCCTGACCGAGTGTATTATTTAACTTGTGGGAGCCGCCGTATAGTAAGTCCTCTCTCTTCAGATATACCTTGCAATCTATAAGCTCGCCGAATTTCTCCGCATGGTAGAGGGGAGTTGGTCTACCTCCAAAATCTCTCAATAACTCCCTAAACTTTTCCCGGAATTCGGTGTCTTGATAATATCTATTAAATTCCGAGTTCAGTTGCACAAGGGCCGGCATCAACATCTCGTTGACGAATCGTCCGCCAAATTTTCCGAAACGGCCATCTGCACCAACTTCCACCTGAACCAATTTATCCACCGACCCTATCGAAGAATTTCCCCACTAACTGGGGATCTTTCTTTCCCGGTTCCGACTCCACGCCGCTCGCCACATCGACACCATACGGGCTAACTTTCCGAACGGCCCTATCTACATTGGATGGGGTTAAGCCCCCGGCCAATATCAATGGAGTCGGCAAAGAATCCCTTACTTCCAAACTTGTCTCCCAGTCGTGAACTTCTCCAGTACCTCCACCAGATCCTTTCGTATCGAGAAGAAGCAAATCGGCGGCATTCCCAATTTTCCTCGCCCTAGTGACTATTTCCTCGGACCTTTCGGTATTTTTAGGAATGGAAATAAACCCTATAATCTTTCCCTCTATTCCCTCTCCGATTTCTTGAAGTTGAGATTGCGAAAGATCGGAATGTATTTGGAAATAATCTGGTTCTATCTCTTCCTCCAAGTTCTTTATTCCCTCTACACTCTCAGCCATCGTAACTACCACCTCATGAACGTGGCTTGGAACGTTTTTCAGAATCTCTCTCGCTTTTCCGGGGGTAATTTCTCTGGGAGTCGGCACGTCGACATTCACTATCACGCCAACGAAATCCGCCCCTTTATTACAAACCATTTCAGCGTCTCGGGCCGAAGTAAGGCCACATATCTTTATCCTAACCATCTTTAACACCGCGGAGGCTCCGAACTTTCTCCTGTACATTGTCCGAACTCATAACTGCAGTCCCTACGAGTACCGCATCGGCTCCCTTTTCCATTACTCTTCGTACGTCCGTTCTATCTTTAATCCCGCTTTCACTTATCGTGAGGAAATCGCCCTCGGCACTTTTCAAAATATCTTCAGTCCTGGAGAGGTCAATCATCATGGAGTTCAAGTCACGATTATTGATCCCAATCAGGTTCGCTCCTACATCCGCAGCTAGCCCTATCTGCTCCTTATTCCCTACCTCCACAAGCGGCTCCATGCCTAACTCTCTGGTCAGCGAAACAAACCTCGGGAGATCCTCCCCCAGGATTTCGGCTATTAGCAAAACGGCGTCGGAATCCATTGCGGAGGACTGGTAGAGTTGGTACTCCTCGACGATGAAATCCTTCCTCAAAACGGGGATTTCGACGGAAGCCGAAACCTCCCTCAGATAATTCAGTTTACCTCCGAAATAATTAGGCTCGGTCAATACCGAAATCCCAGCCGCCCCCCCATCAACAATGGACTTGGCCAGCTCTTGGGGCCGGAACTCCTCTCTTATCACCCCGGAGGAAGGTGAACTTTGTTTCAATTCTCCAATCACAGAAATCCCGGAGTTTGACTCAATTCTCCCGGTCAGGCTCCTCCTTCCGTTCGATTCAATCTCCATTTCCTCGATGGGTTTTTCCTTTTTCCGTTCCTGAACCCGAAGCCGAACGGACTTAACTATCTCATCCAAAATGCTCAAAGCGAGTCCTCCAGTTCCCTGAGCCGTTCTACTTTACCCCCGGAAGCCTCTACCAACTGGACTAACTTTTCATAGGCCCTCCCGGAATCCACCGCCTCCCGGGCGATCTCAATTCCTTCCTCTAAATTCGCTGCTTTTCCTCCGACAAAAATAGCAGCTGCTGCATTTAACAGCACGATGTCGGTCTTAGGCCCCTTTCCTCCTTTCAAAATATCCAGCATTATCCTGGCGTTTTTCCTTGCGTTTCCGCCCGCAATCTCTTCAGGATCCGCTCGAGGAATATCAAATCTTTCCGGCCTTATCGCATAGGTCCGTACTTCGTCCTTGGACAACTTGGAAATCTTCGTTTTTCCCAATGTAGATATCTCATCCAAACCATCTAAACCATGAACCACCATAGCCTTCTCACAATCTATCTTCCCCAAGACCTTGGCCATTTTCTCAGTGAGATTTGGATCATATACTCCCATGACCTGGGCGTTCGCATCGGCAGGATTGGTCAATGGCCCCAGCACATTGAAGACAGTCCTCAGCTCAATTTCTTTCCGAGGACCAATAGCATGCTTCATCGCCTCATGGAAGTATGGCGCAAACATAAATCCTACCCCCACGTCCTCAATCGTCTGCTCCACTCTCTCCGGGGAGGCTTCTATATTTACTCCGAGGGTTTCAAGAACGTCCGCGCTCCCCGACATGCTGGTGACCGATCGGTTGCCGTGTTTAGCAATGGGTATGCCAGCTCCAGCTGCAACAAACATTGCGGAGGTACTTATGTTGAACGTATTTATCTCATCTCCCCCGGTCCCGCAGGTATCCACCAGAATCCCATCTACCTCGGGATCTATCGTGCACGCAAAATTGCGCATAACCTCGGCAAAGGACGCTATTTCCGTCGGGGTCTCACCCTTGCTTCTGAGTGCCGTCAAAAAGGCCCCAATCTGAGCCGGAGTGGCGTCGCCCGACATGATTTGGCTCATGAATTCCTCTGCCTCCCGAGTATCTAAATCTCGATTATTTATCAATTTCTGTATAGCCATCGGTAGTGAACTCATTCTCCGACCCTCTTTAGGAAATTCTCTACAATCCTTTTCCCACAGGATGTAAGAATTGATTCCGGATGAAATTGAACCCCCATAATTGGATGTTCCCTATGTTCGATTCCCATTATCTCTTCACGCTCATCATCAGTTCTAGCAGTTACCCGGATACAACCGGGGAGAGTATCAGGATCCACAATCAAGGAGTGATAGCGAGTTGCTTCGAAAGGATTCGGAATATTCCGATATAATTTCCCTCCCTCGTGATTTATCATCGAAGTTTTTCCGTGCACAAGACGGCTGGCCCTAGAAATACCTCCCCCGAAAGCATAAGCGACGGCCTGATGTCCCAGACAGACTCCAAGTATCGGGATATCCTTCCCAAATTCTCTGATAACCTCCGGCGAAATACCCGAATCTCGGGGTGTCTTTGGGCCGGGTGAAATCATTATTCTATCCGGATTTATCTCCTCTATCTCTCTGACTTCCGAATCATTTCTCATTACAATGGAATCAGCTCCCAGTTCTCCAACGTATTGGACAAGATTGTAAATGAAGGAATCAACGTTATCTATCACTGCCACCTTCACTAACGACACCTGCTGCACGGAGTAATGACCGTGCTTTATTTTGAGTCTCGTAATACTCCTCTTCGGGGACGGAGTCGGCCACTATGCCAGCGCCGACCTGAATATGGGCCCTCCCTTCCGCGGAAGTTAAAGTCCTGATAGCGATTGCAAAATCGGCCTCTCCGGTGTAACTTATTGAGCCTACAGCGCCGGAATATATCCCCCTCCGAGTCGGTTCTAACTCCTCTATTATCTCCATAGCCCTAACTTTCGGTGCCCCGGTTACGGTACCGGCAGGAAAAACTGCCCTTAGAGCGTCAATAGCATCTGAATCATTTTTAAGATCACCAGTGACTGTGCTTACGATGTGCTGGACGTCCCTATACTTTTCAATCTCCATAAACTCCGGGGTATCGACGGAACCGAACCGGGAAACCTGACCTATATCATTTCTACCTAGGTCGACCAGCATTACATGCTCAGCTCGTTCCTTTTTGTCATTTATTAACTCCTTTTCCATCGCTAAGTCATCCTCTTCATCCCTTCCCCGTCTCCTCGTTCCAGCAATAGGCCGGGTGATAACCTTTCCATCCTGAACTCTAACTAGTGCCTCGGGACTAGAGCCGACTATCTTCTTGTCCGGAAAATCCAAGAAGAACATATAGGGAGATGGATTAATCCTACGGAGATTCCTGTAAAATTTATCTAAATCTGGAGAAGGGTTCAAATCTATTCTGCGGGAAATGACTGTCTGAATCACATCGCCTGCTCGAATATACTTCTTAATCTCATCGACACTTTTCTCAAACTCCTCTTTCCCAAAATTAGTACTAATTTCAAACTCCGCCTGATTTTCTTCTAACTCATGCTCTTTGATTGAGGTTAAAATATCTAATTGCGCCCGAGCTTCAGAATGAATCTCTTCAAAATCATCATCTTCCGTAAACAACATTAAGGAAGCGTAATAAGTCTGGCCGCTCTGATGATCAAAAACTATCACGGATTCAGGTAATGAATATTCAAGCAAGGGATGATTCAAATCATCATCGGTGTTCGGCTCAAGGGAGATTTCTCCACGGATATAATCGTAAGCAAGATAACCAGTCGCACCCAGAACATAACGAGGTAAATTCAAACCGAGTATTTGTATTTCGTCTATAAACATCGCCCTCTTCAATGCTAGTAGAGGGTCCAACTCGTCGTCCATTTTCTCCAGTCGATTCCTAGAAAGCCTCGCAATATTCTCTCTTCCTTTGACCTCCCTCCGTAAGTTATCAAATCTTAAGTGAAGCAGAGAACCGCAACCTATCACGGAGTACCTAGAATCGGGACGAGTTTCACCCAGCGATTCAAGAAAATAGGATAAATCAAATTCTTCCCTGAGACTAAGAAAGATTTCTGAAGGGTCTGGTACATTATGCTCAGTAAAAACTAAGGGAACCAAGCAAGGCTTTTTCATTTGATTTGCTAAGGTTTCCGCATCAGGTGAATCTGGTAATACTTCCATTTTATTACACACTATATTTTCCATTTTTGTCCTATTTAAAACCTTATAGTACACTTTTGTACATATATAGCGCCTACACTAAACCTGAGGAATAAATAAAGTATATTCCCAAATTCAAGTGAGAGGAAATCAAATGGGTAAGGGATCTCGAGCCGAACGAGAATTGGCAAACATACTTTGGAAAAGCGGATTTGCTGTAATGAGATCCCCAGCCTCGGGTTCGGGGAGAAAGCATCCGCAACCTGATATTTTGGTGAGTAATGGAGATAGCGCTTACGGAATAGAGACCAAATCTTCATCGAGAGATGTCGTTTATATCTCGAAAGAAGAGGTGAGAAAACTGAGAAAGTTTTGTGAAAAATTTGGATGCGAACCTATGTTGGGAGTCAGATTTGACTGGCAGGGATGGGTTTTCTTTAAGCCGGAAAACTGCGAAACTACAGAAAATAGCTACAAGATTACGAGAGATACCGCCGGATGGGTAATAGAAGAAGGTATAGGCTTCCACAAACAAGAAACTCTCTAGTCAATCTCAAAGTAAGATCTTCCATTCTAATCTATACGAAGATTTTAGGAAAGAGATAAAATCCCAGGGAACATAGAAATTAACAAAATCGGACTAATTGAAGATTATGTTTCGCAATTGAATCTAAAAAGTGAATAACTTATGAGGAGGTGAAAATTTGCCTAAAATAACTCTATCGGTCATAAAGGCCGATGTTGGGGGATGCCCAGGACACACTTCTGTCCACCCAAATTTAATCGAGCGGGCAGAAGAATGCCTAGAAGACACGGATCTTCTAGAAGACTATTGGGTCACAAACTGTGGGGACGACTTACAACTTATTATGACACATCGTGAGGGAGAGAACTCTAGCAACATCCATCAGCTTGCCTGGGATACATTTGAGGAAGCAACCGAGATAGCTAAGGAGATGAAACTATATGGTCCTGGTCAGGATTTACTCACCGATACCTTTTCCGGTAATATAAAAGGTGCAGGACCAGGAAGCGCGGAAATAGAATTCGAAGAACGAGAATCCGACCCGGTAGTAATATTCATGGCGGATAAAACCGAGCCAGGGGCCTGGAATCTACCTCTGTACAAAATTTTTGCCGATCCCTTCAATACAGCCGGGCTCGTAATTAGCCCGTCCATGAACGAGGGCTTTACCTTCGAGGTTCACGACATCGAAGAAGGCAGGAGAGTAAAGTTAAAGACTCCGGAAGAAACCTACGACCTGCTAGCCATCTTAGGAACAATCGGTAGACACTGCGTGAAGAGGATTTGGAAGGATGACGTAAAGGTTTCGGCTTCCTCAACCGAAAGACTCAACCAAATAGCCGGAGAATACATCGGGAAGGATGATCCCGTCTGTATAGTCAGGGCACAACATGGTTTTCCAGCGGTTGGAGAAGTTTTGGAGCCATTCTCCAAACCCCACCTAGTGGGAGGATGGATGAGAGGATCTCATAATGCCCCGTTAATGCCCGTCTCGTTCGAAAATTCGAACCCCACGAGATTCGATGGACCTCCAAGGGTAATAGCAGCAGGTTTCCAAATAACGGACGGAGAATTAATAGGTCCTGCGGATTTATTCGATGATCCGGCCTTCGACCCGGCTAGGAAGAAAGCAAATCAGATGGCAGACGACTTGCGGAATAACGGTCCCTTCGAACCACATAGATTACCGATGGAAGAGATGGAATACACAACACTCCCGGAAGTTCAAGAAAAGCTCAAAGACAGATGGGAACCAGTAGATTAGCCCTATGCTCTGATAAATAGTACTCCTAGATGTGGTAAACCTTCCTTAAACTCACGCGACAAAGGAAAGCTAACAAATTTTTCATTCCTTTTCTCATTTTTATTTTCAATTCTCTCAGAGAAACTTATTTCCAGCTCTACCACGGGATTTTAGGAATCATGTAAATCAGGATAGAACGAAAGACGAGGGCGAGCGATTTAACTAAAGTTGGGTAAATAGTTGCCGGGTAGCCGAAATAACTCAATAAATAATGACTTTATCAACGCTAGGAAGCTCTCTGAGTTCCTCAATTATATCTCCGCTTACTAAGTCGTCCGTGATTATTGTAAGCTTGGGCTGTGTAGTAAAGTACGGATCATCAGCTATCGACTGACGGATAGTTACTTCATAACTGGAGAGTACATTAGTAACCTCGCTTATAATGCCACTTCGGGTAGCATCGGTAGGGATAATTTCAATTAATCCCATTCCCATTTGTCTCGCTACACCCTTCAGGTAAGGAACGGGTCTAAGATTGGCAAATAATTCTTTCAGCTCCTCATTCTCCAAAATAGTTTTGGCCGTAGAATTAACGGCCCGACGATCGACGTCAGCTTCCTTCGCTATCTGAACCGCTGGGATTCTTATATCACCGGCAACAACATCTCCGTTTTCCCTTACACCGAAACCGTACTTGTACAGAACGCGCGCAATCTTTAGTTGAGCGGGGTTCTCCGAAAAGAAATCATGAATCTTCGCCCAGACTCCCGGTTCACCTGCCATTTCGCGCTCTGTACCCACTGTACGAGATATAATTATTCTCATCAGGTCCTTGGCAAAATCGGGATTTAGGCCTTTTTCTTTCGCTATATCGCTTGCTTTTTCAATTATTTCCTGTTCTCTCGACCTATCCTTAATTTCCCTTCCCATATCCTCCTTTATATCCAATATATCCCCAGCTATATCGACCCTGTCGGATAATAGATCTATTATCTTTCTATCCAATTCATCGATTTTATCTCGAAGTTCTTCAATATCTTTATCGGGCATGTTCTTCCCTTGCTCCTTCCTTTGAAGGCTTGGTAAAAATAATTTCACTCGCTTTATCTCCCCAAGCGTCCTTAATTTTTTCAGCTATATTAGCTTCGCTTATCGCCACGACTGCAGGACCGGTTCCTGTGAGTCCAGCGCAAAGAGCACCGGAATCGAGTGCCTCTACTGCAGGTCGGGTATCAAAATCGAGAATTGAAGAATAAAGCAACCCATTCAATGTCTGCGCCCCGAATATATTTCCATCTAGGGCCTCATCGTGGGCTATTTCGACAATATCGGATATCATCTTAGCCCTATCCACATCAAAATCCGAAGTATAAAGCTTACCCGAGGGTAAAAAAACCAATACATTCAAATCGGGGTCCAAGGAAAATCTTTCGAGTAAGGCACGCTCTCTGTTGTCAGTGACTACTCCTCCTCCATAATAAGAGGCGGAAGCATCGTCGTAAGCCCCTGTAATTGTTACGTCTTCTTCCAAGGCTGCCTCAATTCCCAAGTTTATCGCTTCCTCTGCCTCTATATCCTCATCCAGAGCTAAAGAAGTCGCAAGAACCGTGGCGTTGGCTGCAGCGCTGGAACTAGAAAGGCCGACTGCCACAGGTAACTCTGTAGTTGTTCTAACTTCAGCCCCATACTGATCACCAACTCCATAAAATCTCAAAACCTTTTCTACGCATTTCTCTATGAGTGAGGAATCCTCGGAAACTCCTTCGATTCTTCCCGAAATATCGTTTTTATCTTCTCTCAAATCTACCTCAGCTATAACCCTCAAATCGACCGCGAAAGCTGCTCCTTTGCCGGTAGAAATCGCATTGACTACAGTTGCCGATCCACAAGCCGAAGCAGCTCCCCTCAACCTATCACTCAACTCTATCGGCATTTATCTTTCCAGATCTAAGCATCATATCCGCTACGACCAAGGCCACCATGGACTCCGCGACTGGGACTATCCTAGGACAAATGTTCGGATCAAATCTACCTTCCAACTCTAATTCGGTTTCTTCCTCAGTTTCCAAATCGACGGTTTTTTGTGGTTTGGAAATCGAAGGAGTGGGCTTTACAGCAATCCTAGCAATCAACGGGTCTCCGGAGCTTATTCCACCCAGAATCCCGCCAGCTCTATTAGTCTTGCTGACCACCTTACCATCCTGAAATTTAAATGGATCATTTACATCCGAACCACGTAATTCAGCTGCTCTAAATCCTATCCCAATCTCTATCCCTTTAACCGCGCCTATAGACATCAGTGCCTTAGCAATCTCTGCATCTATTTTGTCAAAAACTGGCTCTCCCAATCCCGAGGGAACATTCTGGGCTAGAACCTCGACGATGCCTCCGGAGCTATCTCCTTCTTCCCCGATCTCCAGAATACGATTCTTCATCTCCTTTGCGGTATCGGTGAAAGCGCAATTCATAGAATTTTTCTTTCGGCCCTCTTTAATCTCCTCCGCAGTAGGGGGCTTCTCTATCCCCACTCCGGCAGCTCTAGTAACGTGAGCAAGCACTTCTATATCCTCCAAAGAAAGCAATTTCTTGGCGATTGCGCCAGCAGCTACCCTACCTACCGTTTCCCTACCTGAGGCTCTACTTCCTCCCCGGTAATCGACATGTCCATATTTTTGTCGATAGGTTAGATCCGCATGGCCCGGTCTCGGTTTCGACTTTCTTTTCTCGTAAGGGGAAGAATCCACATCCTTATTTTCGACAAACATTTGAATAGGGGTTCCAATCGTCTTTCCTTCGAAGACTCCGGACAAAATACTCACTTTATCTCTTTCTTCTCTAGAGGTTTCGATATCGGTCTTTCCGGGCCTCCGACGATCGAGCTCCTCTTGGATATCCTCCTCACTTAGGAGTAATCCCGCCGGAGTTCCATCTACCATGCAACCTACCGCTTCACCATGACTCTCGCCCCAAGTCGAAACTTTCAGCATCTTTCCAAAGGTATTTCCACTCAATCTTCCACCGCCTTAGATTTCAGTTATCTAAACTATAAAATCTTTTAAACAAGATGCCTATCGGATTGAACTGCTTTATTTAACAAAGGAAGGGGAATATTCGCGACGCTATCAAAAGACTCGGATAAGAATTGCCAGATCATTTCTCCACCCGGAAATTCCAAGGTCCGTATGACCATCTTCTGATGGGAAACATTGGGCGAGCCGAATCGATTGATATCCAGGGAGGAGAAGTAGAGTCCAAAACGATCGGGTAGTCAAATATTCGAAAAGAGGTAGACGTGTCTGTTATTGCATTAAAAAGGACGGTGCAATTATCACCAATCCAAAGGTGGATGAAGAGACCAAGGGACGCGATACACTGTTAGTGATGAGAACCCTTTCCCAAATCAAGAAACTGAAAGAAAAACCGGAAGAAATATCAAACTAGTCAACTTCTCTAGTCTCCATTTTTGCCCCTAAACTCCGCATATCTTTTACAAAATTAGGATAGGAGATTTTAGTACTCTCTGCACCCTCTACTCGGACCTCATCCCTTGACGCCAATCCGGCGATCGCAAAGGCCATAGCCATTCGATGATCCCCATAGGAATTCACTTTACCTCCCCCTAATCTACCAGTCCCGGTAATCCTGAGACCGTCCTCCATCTCCTCTATATCAGCTCCCATTTTCTTCAATTCCGAGGAGAGAACCCTCAACCTATCTACCTCTTTATATCGCAGATGTGACGCATTGTAAAGCCTGGTTTGACCCTCAGCCCTCGCTCCGAGGACTGCCAATACAGGGATTAGATCGGGAATATCGGAACAATCGACATCTATCCCGCTTAATCTTTTACCGCCCCTGACAGTAACGGATTTTCTTTCAATCCCCAAATCAGCTCCAAAGTCCTTTAATAAATCCAATATTTTCCTATCGCCTTGGACATCCTCGGGATCCAGCCCATTTACTGTAACTTCACCTTTACACAGCGCAGCTGCACCAAGTAAAAATGCCGCCGAGGAAAAATCCCCAGGCACAGAATAATCAAAAGACTCAAAAGTTTGATTACCGGGAATACTGTAGTCCATCAACGAGGAAGAACTATCGACCTCCACATTTGCTAATTCTAGAGTCTTTAGCGTCATTCTCACATAAGGTTTTGATTTGAGTCCGTCTTCCACCTCCAAATCTACTCCGACCTCCGAATAAGGAGTTGCAATCAACAAGGCGGATATAAATTGAGAACTTACGGTCCCCGTAATCTGAGTTTCTCCTCCCTCCAAGCCACCTCCAACAACCACGGGGGGCCTACCTTTACTCCCCTCACATTTTGCCTCGGCTCCCAAATCGGATAATGATTTGATTAAAGGTCCCATCGGCCTCTTTACGATGGATTCATCCCCGGTCAATCGGATTCTTTGGGAAGAAAGAGCCGAAACACCGGTCATCAACCGAAGGGTAGTTCCGGAATTGCGCACATCTATATAATCTCTTTTCGGGCGGATATCTCCTCTGGTTCCCACAACTTTCCATCCATCTTCGATTTCCTTCACATTCCCTCCTAGAACTTGCACCGCTTCGACACTCGATCGAGTGTCAAGACTCAATAGGGGATTCTTGATTCTGCTTTCTCCATCCGCTAGAAGCCCTATAGCCAGCAAACGGTGTGTATAACTTTTTGAGGGTTGAGCTTCAATCTGCCCCTCTATCCTAGAAGGTCTAACCACAATTTGAGACATGGTACCATTGGATATATTCATCATTTCGCTAAAAGTTTCCTCTACCAGTAACTTTTAATTTTAAAAATGTAAGGATATTGTGGAGGTAATAAATTGTCAGAATTAGGAAAGAAAGTACGTCTCGAAAGGATAATGAATCGGAAAACCGAAAGAACAGTCATCGTTCCAATGGACCACGGAATATCGAAAGGTCCAATTGAAGGACTACAAGACATGAGCGGAGCCGTAAATAAGGTCGCAGAAGGGGGAGCAAATGCAGTCCTCCTACATAAAGGAATCGTGCGAGCGGGACATCGTGGATACGGACAAGATATCGGATTAATAGTTCATCTTTCAGGTAGCACCACACTCGGGCCCGATCCGAATCATAAGATAACTGTAGCATCCGTGGAAGAAGCACTTCGGATGAGCGCAGATGCAGTTTCAGTTCATGTAAATATTGGTGCTGAAAACGAACCCCAACAATTACGAGAAATGGGTAGAATAGCAGATGAATGTAATAGGTGGGGTATGCCGCTTATAGCAATGATGTACCCTCGAGGGGAGAAAGTCGAAAATGAATTCGACGCCGATGCAGTGTCTCATGCCGCCCGAGTCGGAGCTGAGCTGGGGGCCGATATCGTCAAAACAAACTTCACTCAAACCGTCTCCTCTTTCAGATCCGTTACGAAAGGTTGCCCCGTGCCGGTCGTAATCGCAGGGGGCCCGAAAGCCGATACAGATAAAAAGATCTTGGAGATGGCATCGAAATCGATAAGAGCAGGGGGGGCCGGCGTGTCAATTGGAAGAAACGTATTTCAACACAAGAATCCATCGGGTATGGTTAGAGCCCTTTCAAAAATTGTTCATGAGGGCGCTTCTCCGGAAGAAGCCGAGGAAGAACTATAAGAGGCTGAAATATTGCCAAAGAAAGTCTGGGTAAAGGGAGACTGGTCCGAGCCCTGGGAAGACCGAAAAAAGTTTGTCACTTCTGCTCTAGAGGCGGGTGCCGACGCCGTAATAATCCCTTCCGAAGAAATAGAAAAGGTAAGAAAGCTGGGAAATATAGAAATCATTTCTACGTCAAAAGAAGCCGATATTCTCCTGTTGGAGGCTTCAACGGCCGAGGAAGTAGAAGAGGCAATATCCCAGGCCCAAGAAGAATCGGAGCTGGAAGTCGCGTTGAAGGTAAAAATATCGGATAAGGAAACCGAGGAAGCGGCCGCCGAGGCCGGAGATCACCTGGACTTTCTAATAATGATAGCTGAGGATTGGAAGGTAATTCCGCTCGAAAACTTAATAGCGGAGGTACAAGGAAGTAAGGCCGATATATTTGCCGGGGTCAAGGATTCTCAGGAGGCCAAAACTGCTATAGAGACTTTGGAAATAGGTGCCGACGGAGTCCTACTAAGTCCTCGGAAGAAGGGCACTGAAGAAGTTAGGAAAACCTGTGAAGTTATTGAGGAAATGGGCGGAGAAGAATACGATCTAGTGCCGGGGGAAATATCAAAGATTGAGCCAGCGGGTATGGGTGACCGAGCCTGTGTAGATACTTCTTCTCTCATGAAAATTGGGGAAGGTATGCTGGTCGGAAGTCAATCCAACGGTCTTTTTCTCGTTCACTCCGAAACATTGGAATCCGAATATGTGGAAGCGAGGCCATTTAGAGTAAACGCGGGTGCCGTTCATGCATATATCCAAGTTCCAGGTGGCAAGACGAAATACCTTTCGGAGTTAGAGAGTGGAGACGAAGTGATGATAGTAAATTCGGAGGGTAAAGCCAACCCTGCCACAGTCGGGCGTGTAAAGATTGAACGTCGCCCCATGTTACTAGTGGAGGCGGAATATGATGATCAAAAAATTAAGACTTTGCTCCAGAATGCCGAAACAATAAACCTGGTACAAGAAAACGGTGAACCTATTTCAATATCGGAATTAGAAGTTGGAGATAAAGTCCTAATTAATGTTCAAGAAGGTGGCCGTCATTTCGGTGCACAGGTCGACGAAACTCTGATTGAGAGATGATTTAGTGCTCGAAATCGGAAGGCACGAAATTCGGACACCTGCTGTCTGTGCTTCGATTTTACATGAGGATCTAGATTCCATGGAAAGCGGTGCAGAAAAGGCAATGGCAAGAGGGGTCGACCTAATCGAGCTAAGATTGGATAAGCTAGAAGACTCCAAAGGCTGGGAGAAACTTTTGCATAGGGATGTGCCGATGATCGTTACAAATCGGGCGAAAGAGGAAGGAGGACACTTTAAAGGCGAAGAGCGGGATAGAATCAGGCTTTTGATAGAAGCTATTGAGGCCGGCGCAACATGCATTGACATAGAGCTTTCCACTGCCGAGGACCTACGAAACGAAGTTTTGAGAAAGGCCGACAAAGGAGAAACTTCAACTATACTTTCCTTTCACGAATTCGAAAATGTTCCACCAATAAAGGATTTAATGAAGAAGGGTAGAAAGATGGAAAAAGTTGGGTGTGATTTCGGTAAGATAATCGGTTTCTCGAACAATTCGCAGGAAGCCGTAAAGATGCTCGATTTTCTAATCCAATCCTCGGAAGACTTGGAGATACCATTGATAGCCTTCGCCATGGGGGGAAAAGGAAAGTTCACGAGGCTTGCGTCAACTCTCCTCGGATCTCCATTTACCTATGCCTCAATGGATGAAAAAACCGCTCCGGGACAATTAAGCGTTTCAGAAGTAAGGGGTGTTCTAGAAAAATATAGATATTAATCTCTAGGTGATCCCAAGATCTACCTTTTTAAGGTTTTCAAAGAAGTTTTTAGTTCGTAAAATTACCTCAATCTGGAGAAAGGATGATATCAGGAGAAACTAAAGTTGTCGGGCTGATTGGGAATCCTGTATCACATAGTATCTCACCGAATATCCATAACTCCGCATTTCGGGAAAGGGGACTTAACTACGTATATGTGGCTTTTAGAGTTGCCCCGGAAAACTTATACGGCGCAATTGCCGGCATCAGGTCACTAGATTTCAAGGGGGTGAATGTGACCATCCCCCACAAGACAGCGGTGCTCGAATATCTCGATGAAGTAGACAGCATTGCCCGAAAAATTGGAGCTGTGAACACTATCAAAAGAAAAAACGGAAGGCTGAAAGGATTCAATACTGACGGAAACGGGGTCAGAAGGGCCCTGGAAGGTGAAGTAGAAAATATTGGGGATAAAAAAATTGTTCTATTGGGAGCGGGAGGAGCCGCCAGGGCTATAGCCTTTACCTTGGCAGAATCGGGAAGCAGAATCACAATTTCCAATCGTACCGTTTCTAAAGCTGAGGAACTTGTGAGGGAAATTAGAGAAAAAACAGGAGTTAAAATAACTCAAATTCCTCAAAAAAGAAAAGATTTGAAAGAGAGTTTACAGGATTCACAAATTTTAATAAACTCTACCTCGGTGGGTATGCATCCAAATGACGGTGAAACCCTTGTCGAAGCGGAGGATATGCATAGCGGCCTAACCGTTATGGATATAGTCTATAATCCCATTCAAACAAGATTACTCCAAGAGGCGGAAAGAGCGGGGGCAAAGACCATAAATGGCCTTGAAATGCTTGTACAGCAGGGTGCTGCAGCTTTCGAAATATGGACCGGTGAAAACGCACCAATCGAAATTATGAGGGAAGCAGCCAAAGGGGCCATGAGGGAGATGTAAGATGAAACTAGCTATTATTGGTGCCGGAGATATGGGGAGGTGGTTCACTAAACTCTTTTGCAATAATTCGGATTGGGAAGTGATGATTGCCGACCAGGACGAGTCGAAGGCAAAAAAAGTGAGCGTGGAGACGGGGGGGAAGGTAGTAGAGGGTAATAAAGAGGCCGTGAAGCAGGCCGATATCGTCCTCGTTGCCGTGCCGATAGAAGTTACCCCCGGGGTGATCAAAGAAATAGCCTCTCATCTTAAGGAGGATGCATTATTGCTGGATATAGCTTCAGTGAAAGAGAAAATAGTTGACACCATGAAGGATCTCGATGTTAATTCCGAATTGGCCTCAATCCATCCTCTCTTCGGGCCTGGAGCAGGCGATTTAAACGGGAAAAATGTGATATCCATTCCCATTCGGGGGGGAGATAAGTATCAGAAATTCAAGAAAAATCTCTCCGACTTGGGTGCGCAGGTAATAGAGATGGAAGCCGTCGAACACGACCAAATGATGTCAATCACGCAATCTTTAACTCATTTCATTCTATTGACTTATCTTTCCGCAATAAATTCGATGGAAGGTTCCCCGGAAACAGAACCCCTACAAACTCCCATGTTCAGAAAACTGTTCGAACTTAGTAAGGCTTTCCTGAAAGAAAATCCCGAAGTGTGCGCAGATATACAGGTGGAAAACAAGTATTCCCAAAAAGCCCGAAGCACCGTTCTCGAATCATGCCGTAAGCTAGATAGTGCGCTTCAGGCCAAAGACATTGAAATGATATCGGAAGTCTTCGAAGAGGCCCGTGATGAATTTGACTCCGAAGAGATAGAAAAAGCCTATCAAAATATATACGAAAAGGAGGAAGAAGAATGAAAGTTGGAATATTGGGACCAAGAGGTACATACTCCGAAATTGCTGCTCGAACCCATTTCGGAGACGATATTGAACCGGTTACTTATTCTCTGATTACGGATGTCGCTGAGGCAGTTGAAAAAGATGATATTCCCGTCGGCATCGTTCCTTTAGAGAGTCTCAGAGAGGGATCAGTTGGAGAGACTCTAGATGCACTCGCCTGGAACGAGGTAAAAATCCAAGCCGAAATAGTTCTCAAAATCACTCACAATCTTCTAGGAACAAAAGACACGGAATTCGAGGAGATAAAACAGGTCCTTTCTCATCCTCAAGCTATCGCTCAATGTAAAAATTTTCTCCGGGAAAACCTGCCTGATGCGGAACTCATAAGTGTCACTAGCACGGCTAAGGCAGGAAAGCAGATTAGTAAAGTTGGTAAACCATTTATGGCGGCAATAGGCTCCGAGGGATTGGCAGATCTATACGATCTGAAAGTTTTAAAGGAAAATATACAGACGGGAAAGCAGGACGAAACCCGTTTTGTGTGTTTAGGGAAGGAAGACAGCGAACCGACTGGAAATGATAAGACCTCCATCGTATTTTACACCAAAGAGGACAGGCCTGGCATATTGTACGAAATCCTTTCCGAGTTTGCAGAAAAAGATATCAATCTAACGAAAATCGAGTCGAGACCTTCCAAGGAAGCCCTAGGCGACTACCTTTTTTTCCTGGATTTCAAGGGACATCGGAAGGACGATCAAATAAAGAAAGTACTGGATGAAGTAGAAAAAGATGTGGCTACCCTGAAAGTGATAGGATCATATCCAAAAAGATTTTGAGGTGAATCTTATGGTAAACAAAGAGAAAATCGAAAAAGCTCTCGAATTTGATGTGGAGAAGGCTAAAACGAAGATAATCGATTTCATTCAAGATAGGGTAGATGAAGCCGGAGCTCAAGGAGTAGTGCTCGGCCTAAGCGGAGGGATTGATTCAGCCCTCACAGCAGCTCTTTGTAGCAAAAGCCTAGGAGATAATGTACTCGCAATATTTATGCCCGAAGAAGGAGTGACAGACCCTCAAGACTACGAAGACGTTCAAGAACTTTCTCAGGAATTTGGAATAAGGCTGAAGGAAATAGAGATATCCTCCATCTTTGAAAAGATGAAAGAGGAGATAGAACCTGAGAAAAAGAGTAGGATGGCAGATGCCAATCTCAAGGTTAGAATCCGAATGATTCTACTCTATTATCACGCTAATCTTTTGAACTATCTCGTGGTCGGAACCAACAATAAGAGCGAGCTTAAATGCGGATACTTCACGAAATACGGCGATGGTGCAGCGGATATTTCGCCTGCCGTCTCTCTATATAAAACTCAAGTTAAAGAGCTTGCCAGAGAAATAGGAGTCCCTCAAAATATCATTGACAAGGAACCCACGGCCGGGCTTTGGGAAGGCCAAACAGACGAAAGCGAATTGGGCCTCCCGTACCCTAAAATCGACAGGATTTACGCTGGCTTAGAGATTGGGCTCAATCCTGAAGAGATATCCAAGGCTATAGATGTGAGTAAGGAAGAAGTTCAAGAATTTATAGAGTTGGAAAAAAGTACACGGCACAAAGTCGTTGATATACCTTCGCCCTCACTATAGAAGGCTACTACTGTTCCTTCGGAACTAAATCGGTGCATATACCTGCGGCTATTGTCTTACCTCCGTGCCTAATGGCAAACCGCCCCAACTGGGAAATATCGCTGGCTATTTCCATTACCATCGGCTTGGAGGGTTTTACTCTGATAACCCCCGCTTCGCCCTTCTTCAGATAATCGGGATTTTCCTCAATCACTTGTCCGGATTTGGAATCTACCTTTTGTTTAATCTCCACAATCTCTCCCGGAACATGGGAGGATTGGCAATGGAATAGAGGAGTAAAGCCCGGAGTTATATAGGTGGGCGTGTCCAGAATCACGACCTTTCCAGTGAATTCCTCCACGACCTTGGGTGGATCGTTGGGATCTCCCGCAACATCTCCCCTCTGAATTTCATCTTTAGAAACTCCTCTGACATTAAATCCAATATTGTCGCCGGGCTCGGCCTCATCTATTTGCTCATGGTGCATCTCAATCGACTTTACCTCTCCCTTTACTCCGGGAGGATTAAAGACGACGCTGTCCCCTTTCTTCAAAACACCCGTCTCCACACGTCCTATTGGAACGGTTCCCACACCTGTCACGGAATGAACATCCTGAATCGGTACACGTAGGGGTTTGTCAATCGGCTTTTCTCTCTCGCGTAGTGTCTCTAGAGCTTCTAAAACTGTTGGACCGTCGTACCAACCCAGCTGATCGCTCGGGCTAGCTACATTTTCTCCCTGAAAAGCAGAGGCGGGTACAACCGGAAACTCGGAAGCATTCTCGTAACCGATATTTTCAAGGAGTGGAGTCAAGTTTTCTTTCAATTCCTCGTAAACATTCCGCTCGTAGTCTACGGTATCCATCTTGTTAACCACTATCACAAGCTGACCCACGCCCAAAGTATAGGCTAATGCAGCGTGCTCGCGGGTTTGAGGCATTATTCCATCATCGGCTGCTACGACCAAGACGGCGGCATCAGCCTGACTGGCTCCCGTTATCATATTTTTGACAAAATCCTGATGACCGGGAGAATCTATAATCGTGATCATATTCTCGGAGGTCTCTAACTTCTCGTAAGCAACGTCAATTGTCAGGCCTCTATCTCTCTCTTCCTGAAGGTGATCAAGGACCCAAGCGAATTTGAAAGTTTCTGCTTCATCGTCTAGATCTTCTTCGGAAATTACTCCAGTCTCATAAAGGAGCCTACCCATTAGGGTCGACTTACCATGGTCAACATGGCCGATTATCGCCAGATTGATGTGTGGTTTTTCGGGCATCTTTCCTCCACTTTTTCTCTATTTACAATCTTTAAGTTTTTGTGCTGGATTTTTTATCCAATACAAAAATTTTCAAGTACCTAAAAGAAGGTATTACTGTCTAGAATGAATGACATAAGTCCAGAACACCCCCGGGCAGAATCACTAAAATCTAGGGAAAAAATAGCCGATGGACTCAGAGAAGGAATAGTGACCCCGGAAGGTCTATCGGCACACGGTCGCGGTGAAGCTTTCGACTATTTCCTCGGAGAGGAAACCACAGAGCAAGCAAAGGAAGCAATAGAAGCAGGAGCTGCGGAGATACTTAGAGCGGAGGACCCGGTTTTCTCGGTCAACGGAAACGTCGCTGCCTTAATCCCCAAGGAAATAGCTAGATTATCTGAGGTAACTGGCATTAAGGTTGAGGTAAATGTCTTTCACAAATCCGAGGAAAGAAAAAGAAAGATTGCAAATCATCTCAAAGAAAATGGAGTCAAAGAGATATTGGGAGTAGATGAAGAATTCCAATCAAAAATACCCGAAATAAAAAGTCACCGGCAAATAGTGGACGAGAGGGGTATAAAAGGGGCAGATACGATTGTAGTCCCGCTGGAGGACGGAGATCGGACGGAGGCCTTAGTGGACCTGGGACGAAAGGTTGTGACCGTCGATTTAAACCCCATGTCCAGAACTGCGAAAGCAGCTACCGTCACCATAGTGGACAATTTAGTCCGAGCTATGCCTTTGTTAATTGAGAAAATAGGAGAACTTCAGGACGCACCAAAGGAAAAAATCGAGAAAATTGCAGATGATTTCGACAACGATAGAAATCTACGAAATAGCCTCAAAATCATGTTGGAAAGACTAGAGAGATTTTCTGAAGAGGAAAAATAATGAATACGAAAGTACAGGTTGCATTGGACCTGGTTGATATTGATGAAGCTATCGAAATTGGAAAAGGAGCCGTCGCCGGAGGAGTGGACTGGATTGAAGTCGGAACCCCTCTAATCAAATCGGAAGGAATTTCTTCAGTCAAAAGGTTAAACCAAGAATTTCCCGAGAAAAAGATAGTAGCCGATATGAAGACCACTGATACCGGGAGGTTGGAAGTTAAAATTGCTGGAGAGGTAGGTGCCGATGTAGTATCGGTATTTGGCGCCTCCTCAAACGAAACAATCAAAGAAGCAGTAAAGGCTGGAGAAGAGTATAATGTGAAAATTATCGCAGATTTAATGTCAGTTAGGAATCCTCTGGAACGAGCCCTTGAGGTGGAGGACTTAGGAGTAGACTATATCGGAATACACACAGGAATCGATCAACAAGCTCGAGGGAAAGACCCATTGAAAAATATTAAATCAGTGGTAGACTCGACCGAGACACCTATTGCCATCGCAGGCGGACTGAATGACGAAACTGCTCCCAGGGCAGTAGAAAAAGGGGCATCCATTATAATTGTAGGGAAATACATAACAAAATCAAGGGACCCTACAAAAGCCTCTAAAAAAATAATTAAATCTGTGAGGGATCTTGATTGAAAGACAAAATAACTCCTGGAAAATTGAAGCAGATGAAAGAAGATGGCGAAAAAATAGCCATGCTGACGGCATATGATTACCCGACTGCCAAAATTGTCGAAGAAGCCGGTATAGAAATAATTCTCGTTGGGGATTCAGTAGGTAATACAGTTCTGGGATATGAAAACACACTTCCCGTAGAACTTGAAGAAATTATGCACCATACCAAAGCCGTGGCCAGGGGGATCGAAACCCCCCTCCTTGTCGGAGATATGCCTTTTCTTTCCTACCAAGTCAGTGCAGAGGGGGCAGTGAAAAACGCAGGCAAATTGATAAAACAAGGAAACGCAGATGCTGTCAAAATTGAGGGTGGATCCGAATATCAGGAGCAAATCAAAAAAATGGTCGACGCAGGTATTCCCGTAATGGGACATCTGGGATTAACACCTCAGAGAATACTCCAGTTTGGTGGATTCCAACCAAGGGGTAAGAAGGCTGACGAAGCTAAGAAAATCTTAGAAGACGCAAAAAGACTGGAGGATTTAGGAATATTTTGCTTAATTCTCGAATCCGTTCCAAAACAAATAGGGAATAGAATAACTGAAGAGTTAGATATCCCCACAATAGGAATTGGAGCAGGCCCTCACTGTGACGGACAGGTATTGGTATTTCATGACCTCCTAGGTTTAAGTGACTTTACCCCTTCCTTCGTCAAAGAATATGCCGATCTTAAATCGTCTATTAAAGAAGCGATTGGAGATTTCAAAAAAGAGGTAAAATCAGGAGATTTTCCTACTTCAAAACATAGTTACGGAATGGAAAAAGAAGAATTAGATAGATTAGATGATTTTTAGGCGGAAATCAGCCGAACAAGGGATTTAAATTATTTGCGGAACATCTATATATGGGATTTATTCCTAGATTTTGGGAGGTGATTTTATTGGCTGAACTTCCGAAGGCAACAATTAAGCGGGTTTTTAAGGATGCTGGGGCAGAGCGAGTTAGTGGGGATGTCCCTGACGCGGTGAATAAGATTGTTAAAGAGATGGCAAAGGGGGCAATCGAATCCTGCAAAGCAGACGGTCGAAAGACCGTAAGCGCCGATGATCTTAGACTAGTTGTCGTCTCAAAATAATCTTCTTACTGGAGGAAGGACGAGAATTAACCCCTCTTCCTCTCAATTTTTTTTCTTCCTAAAGCCTGTATATATTCGACTTCATCTCCTTCCTCCAAGTCACCTCGAAACTCCAGTGGAATTGATAACTCAAAAGATTCGTAACTTGAGAGGTCTAACAATTGAGCAGTATTACCTATTATTGCTAACACTTGGGCCCTCCCGTCCTCAATTATGGGAACTTCTACTTTCTCATCGACAGATTTAACAAAAGTTCTCTTTTGACCATCAAAAAGACCTTCTAGGTAAACCTTCTCTTTCTTATCCGAATCCTTATCTGTGGAAGAATCAGATTTCTTCGTAACCTGACACGGCTCTTCATTATAAACTACAAAATCTCCAACGCTCAGCTCTCCTACCTCGACCATTTCTCTTCCCATAATAACACGTTCATTGTTTGTGAGGGAACAACTTTAAAATCTTAGCGGAAACCTCATTACTAAAAATATCCCAAACAATAAGCAAGGGAGGGAGTAAATGAAAATTGGTATCGCCCCCAGACCGGACCTACAAGACTCCATAGAGCTTGCCGATAAAATTGCGAGTCATTTTTCTAGCGAACAAATTTTCATCTCGCCAGAAACAGCAGAAAAATTGGGAAAGAAAGGGACACCCGTCAACGAAATGGATGTAGAAGCTCTTGTAACAATAGGTGGGGACGGAACGGTTCTTCGTAATCTACAAAAGTCTCCGGATACACCCATTCTAGGAATAAATATGGGGGGTAGGGGATTCTTAGCTGATGTGAATCCTCAAGAATCAATTGAAGCAATTGAAGAATTGATTAAAGGCAACCTCAAACTATTTGAAAGAGAGAGAATAGCAGTGAAGATTTCCGGGGAATTATTGGGTGAAGGATTAAATGAGGGAGTCGTCAAATCGAGAGATCCGGGACGAATTTTATCATTCAAAGTTGAATTAGATGAGGAAGAAGTAGAGAAAACTGGGGGAGATGGATTGATCGTTTCCTCGCAAACTGGTAGCACCGCTTATGGAATGTCCGCTGGAGGCCCGATAATAGATCCAAATGTAGAAGCCTTCGTAGCAGTGCCTCTTTGTACTCTTAGACCCAGAACCCTTCCTTTGGTATTTCCGACATCTTCCTCCCTCAAAGTGGAAATCCTGGATTGTGGTAAAAAGGCTGACGTCACTGTGGACGGGCAGTTAACGGGGGATGCAGGGGAAGGCGACACCATCACCTTTGAGAAATCCGACAATAGTGCGAAATTCTACAAATGGAGAGGAAAATTTTACGAAAAATTGAGAGAGAAATTATAGTTGGTTGGAGGAAAATTGAGAAAAAAAGTCTTTATCCTAGACACATCGGCCCTCATTGCCGGATTTACACCCAACCTAGAAGAAAGCAAACAATATATAGTTCCGAAAGTCTTGGAGGAAGCCAAAAGCTTATCGGTTAAACTGAAGCTCGAAACTGCTATTAGCTCTGGTCAAATAAAAGTGAGAAAGCCATCCGAAGATTCGATGGAAAAAGTCAACGAGAAAGTCGACAAAACAGGGGATCGAGTATCAAAGACGGACAAGCAACTTCTAGCACTGGCCGAAGAGCTCCAAAAATCCGGGAAGAACCCCGAAATAATCACGGACGATTATGCGATTCAAAATTTAGCCGAAGTTTTGGGAATATCATATTCTGAGGGAGCAAAGCCCGGAATAAACGATGTTTATAAATGGAAAAAATTCTGCCCTGCCTGCGGAAGAGAATATGAAAAGAATATTTCAAAGTGTGAGGCTTGTGGATCCGAGTTGAAAAGAAAACCTAAAGAATGAAGAATTCTTTGCAACTTTCTAAAAATGTTTAAAAGTCCAACCTATCAAATCTAAAAAGGAGTTATTAACATTATGAAATTTCTTCTGGTCAATCTATTGCCTCTGGGAGGAAACAAAGAAAAAGAATCCTTTAGAATCCTGAAAAAATTATCCAGTAGCGTCGTGGAAACGGTCGTAAAGTTCAGGGAGGGAGTAAAAGCGTACGCAGAACAAAATTATGAAAAGGGAGAGGACATTCTCGAAAAAGTCGACGAGCTAGAATCAGAGGCAGACAGTTTTGGATTCAAATTTGAATCCATACTTGGGGAAGGGGCATTTCTTCCGGCCTTTAGAGGTGACTTATCCAGGCTTGCCGAATCGATTGATGATACTGCCGATATGGCCGAGGAAGCGATAAGAGAAATACACCGGAGGCCCAAAATTTTTCAGATATTAGCAGAAGCCGAGAAGAAGAATGAAGAAGCAAAGTCCCTCCGAACTGGACTCGTCGATTTAGCGGAGAAAGCAGTGGAATCAGCAAAAACACAGAACGAAGCAATTTCTCTCCTGATGAATGACATGGACAAGGCGGCAGATAAAGCGGAGGAAATACACCTCCGTGAGAGGGA
This sequence comes from Hadarchaeota archaeon (SeqCode), assembly GCA_964399085.1. GTDB lineage: Archaea > Hadarchaeota > Hadarchaeia > Hadarchaeales > JAGGTB01 > CAYLJV01. Next base: position 31,994 of record CAYNPN010000014.1, read on the forward strand.
ATCCGACGATAAGGAAGACGAGCTCGCCGTAACTCTATACGAATATGAGGAACTACTTGACCCCCTTACCGTGATGCAGATGAGGGGGTTGATAGATAGATTCGGTGGCATCTCCGATTCTGCCGAAAAATCGGGCGACATAATTTCAGCAATGACTCACGCCCTGAAGGTTTGAATTTAGCTAATTATTTAGCCTCCTGCACTTTGAAAATAGGTGGCCTATCGCCCGACTTCACACTTGTGAATTTCATTCATTATTCATACTAAACGTGCTTCACTATCAAAGTAGGCTTAGAGGAAACGACTCACTGCCGAGACAGACGAGCGGAAGCAGTTCACACGTGCACCGAAGCCGATTTTGACACCCTTTTCACTTGGGAAATCGACAGGAACGCTAGGGGGAAGGCGGTGGTTCTACAAGAAGTTGGAGCGAATGATCTCCGATATCCTGGAAGGAGGTTGTAAGAATATTGTTGGGTCCGTTTATTTGGAAAAAGAAGAATATGAATCCAAATTTAAAGGATTGCTTTTGGACTTCGAAAGTCCGAACTTCACCTGTCAAAACTCGGATTGAAGAAAAGGACATGATTTTGATAGGGGGTCCGAAAAATCGCTAAACGAATACGAATAGAATATAGAAAAAATATACAGAAAATAATCCCTACAAAGCCACTACAAGCCAGCCCAGTATCACAGTCAAAATAGCCGCCGCCGTAGGGGTCATTACCCAAGCCACTCCAATATCCCTTAGTTTACTCCCACTTACGGTCTCTGTCCCTTTCACCAAGCCAGCTCCTGCTACTCCTCCAACTATAGCTTGTGAGGTAGATACCGGTATAGCGAGTTGTGTGAAAATCCAGACGGTAAATGCCGCGCCGAATTGAGCCGCGAAGGCCGTTATTGCATCTAGGTTCGCTATATCCTTTCCCACTGTATTCATCACTCTCTTACTGTAGGTTATCGCCCCCACTGCCAGTGCCAGGCCTCCAAACAAGCCAATCACTTGGGGAGTTCCAAATATCCCTAAATCACTTCTCCCAGCTACCACATGGACCAAAGCCGTAGCATTTCCAACAGTGTTGGATCCTAGGGAATAAGCAACGAACGCCCCGGTAGAAATCACCAAAACCCTTAAAATCTGGTTGAGGGTAAGTGGGGAGGCTATCTTTCGGAGCAAAGGAGTAACAAGGTGATAGATAATATATGAAAAAACCGCCGCTCCAAAGGGGGCTATCACCCAAGCAGCTCCTATTTCCCCTAAAACCTCAAATCTCACATTTGTGTGAGGAACTATCCCTGGAGCTAGGAAAGATAATAAAATCCCTGCACCAATCACCGATCCGATTATGGCCTGAGATGTAGAAACCGGAAGCTTGAAAGTAGTAGCCGTCGTGACCCAGATTCCAGCTGACAAGAGGGCTACTACTGCTAACTTTGGAACTTCCATAAAGGGATTTCCTACAATTGGGTTGGTAATTATTCCCGAACCTACAGTTTCCATTACTTTCCAACCTTCCAGCACTACGCCGAGTAAAACGAATATTACCATGATGACAATCGCATTTCGATAGGAAATTACCCGGCCACCCACTGGTGCCCCCATTGCGTTCGCTGCATCATTGGAGCCGATATTCCAGCCGACGAAAAATCCGACTACCAAGGCAGCCAACAGCATTAAATCAATCAAATTTTCCTCCCCGCAGAAGTGTTATTATTAGGCAATTCCCTTAAAAACCTCTCTTAAAAATTCATTTTCGACTATGTTTCCAATAGGTTAGTAACAGAAGTTTCTGATACTATCGAGTTAAGAATCATCCGTTCCTTCCTTGAGTATTTTCAAAACTATCTCTGACGATTTATCTATGTTCTTTATTTTGATTTTTTCCGGATCATCTTCCAAGGTGTGTAGCTGAGGTAGTCGATCAATACGGACGTTGGGTAAATCGAAGTACTTTTCGAAAAATTCTTCGAACGAATCTTTTTCATAAACGTTGGTAGAGGTCAAAGTAGTCGCTTCTATCCCCTTCTCAATGAACGGTATGTGATCATGTCCCGAGAAGGGGGTCCAAACCTCCTCCATATCTTCACGCTCACTTATTTTTTTATTTAGCCTCTCCGACGTCTCCCTTTTTCTGAGTATCCCATTGCCTCGGATAACCGCCAAACTGTCCCCGCTTCCTAGAGAATCGAGGTTTAAAAAGAAATCCGGGGATTCGAATTCTTCCGAAAAATTCTTCGATCCTATCAGGCCCTGTTCTTCGGCGCCTAGGGCAACAAATACAACCTCAGTATTTTTCGGTTTGGACTCGGAAATCACTCTCGCAATTTCCAACAAAACGGATGTTCCCGAGGAATTATCATCGGCACCCGGTGAAACTAAATCTTCATAAACCAAAAATGGGACGCTGCCCACGAAGAGATAAAAGGGGGCCAAAATCGCCCAAGCGGTCGCCCAGATAATATCCCCGACGAAAAAGGTTGAGACTGAGATGATTAAAAAGGCCGGAAATAAAAAAGGCAAGACCAATCGGCGGAAATAACCCCACTTTTTATTTTCCACACAGGGAGCGGAATCATAATGAGCTCCTATATAGATTCGTTTCTTTGCTTTCTTTTCCGAATTCATGGTTGCAATAACATTTTTATCGTTTTTCTTGGGCATGAGATGGGGTAAAAGATAGTAAAGAAGGTAGGCTCCCAAAACGCTTGACAACGCTATCCAATTGCTCAGAAAGAGAACTGAGATGGGGAGTGAAATGAATATTACCAAAAGAATAATTGATCTAACCTTAGATTGGGTAACCCTATCTACAAACTCAAAGTTTTGAAACTGAGTTTCCAATCCGTATTCGTCGAACTGATCCTTTATATAGTCAGAGGCCCTTTTGCTTCTATCCCGGCCAGCTAGCCTAGGCCCGATCTCGTAAGTAAGCTTATCTATATGTTCGAAACATCTTTGGGGTTCGAAAGATTCCAAATTTATTCACCCTAAATTTATCTCTACTCCACAGATTTTCTCTCATCTTAAAGAATAAAAGAATCGGTCTGAATTCAAACACCTATTAAAAAAGATGGAACTACATAAACCTTAGAGCCACCCGTGCGTGCGGGGGTAGCCAAGTCAGGTCAAAGGCGAGGGACTCAAGATCCCTTCCCGTAGGGGTTCAAGGGTTCGAA
>CAYNPN010000015.1:0-34430 GCA_964399085.1 Hadarchaeota archaeon (SeqCode)
TATACCTAGGCAAAATCCAGCTCTCAAATCTATAGGGTTTGCGGGCGAGGTTTTCGGCCAACGATAGGTTGTAAATTCTGTTTTTAGGGACTTCAGGTCCTAACAAATAGTTGTAACCGCCTGTTGAAAGCACAAAAGTTCTTTCCATACCCTTTTCCGGAGGATTCAACTGCTTGAATCTGTAATTTATGTACTCGCCCTGATCGATAATCGCATATTTGTTATCAATTTTCCTAACCTTTTTCAGAACATTTTCAGATCCTTTTTCCCCATATTTTGTAGCTTGAACTAGTTCCAGATTTCTCGATTCTATAGTCCTTCCCTTACTGTTGTCCACAAGGATCTGATCTATGTCGTGTAGTCCTGCAGTCATTGAGAGTCTTATCCTTTTTCCAGGAATCTCACCCAGATCTATAGAAACGGCTTTTTTCTCAAAGAATGCTTTCATGAGTCCTATTTTTTCGAAGTTAATCCATTCACTACCGTTCCAGTATTGAAGTCTTATAGAGTTGAATCTCTGGAATGCATTGTAAAAGGCCGAAGCCAGTGATGATGAAGTATCATTTTCTAGAAAGCTTGTAATATAGTCGAAATTGGGAGTCCCTAGCAAGTAATGGTAGACGGACCATAGAGAGAATTCTGCGAAGAATGTCTGTCTACCACGGACTATTAGCTTGATTCTTGAATTGTTGTTCTCTGGGAGGTCTAAGTATATATGGTCCACCAAAGCATCACGATTCTCAAAGTCTCTTCCCTCAAGATCGGAGGTCCAGTATTCCCCGTCACAGTTTTCTAGGAGATGAGTTATATCCCTTCCTTCTTCGTTCGCCACGTTGACTGGCTGTGGATTTTCAATCGTGAAGGTTCTGCCAGCTTGATTCATAAGAATATCAATGTTGTCGGGATGTTCGAATACCTCAAGGCCCAAGTTATTAATCCAGCTTCTTTCGGGCAGTTTCTGGAAAAGGTTCAAATCGTAGTAATTCTCTCTCGGTTCCAGTATTGACGTCTCCTGATAGCCCGTAGTCTCGAAACTTTTTAGAACCGACCCTGACATCACGGCGTTGATCAACCCATAGCTATCGCCATTCCAGCCGTAGAGATAAGGACAACCACTTCCCGTCGTGAAACTGTCTACGTTTGATTTATCAGAGACGGCTCCATAATTGTCCGCTGCTCTCGCGTACCAAGAATAATCGGTTTTCGAAGAAAGATGTCTCCAAGTCGTCTCGTAATGACCGGGACTTGTCTTGGTCGTCGTCACATTATCAATTAAAGAATCGTCCGAGTCATTATAGAAAGCGCACCAATCTATGTCGTCTCCATCTGGATCGCTGACATCCACAGCTAAGTCCGACGTGGAATAAAAAATCCAACCGTAATTTTCCGATTTCAGGTTTTCGGGAGGATTAGGAGGTCTATTTGGGGGACTCTTTTCTATGGTACTCTTTAGCAGGATGGAGTTGGAGGGTTTGTGCACTACTATCAGCTCGTCCCCTTTTGAGAAGTCTGTGCTGATTTCCATCCTCTCCCCTACTTCGAGGTCGTTGTCTCCTCCCGTAACTGCAATATGGTCGGAACTGATGTTGTTTCCGTTCAGTTTAACTGAGAGTGTAGAGGGTGCGTTTACGATCGTGTCTCCGCCGTTATGGTAGATGTAGATAGCACTTCCTTCGACTTCTTCGGATAGATTGACAACAGGTGCCGATTCAGGAGTGTCTTGACTCATCACAAAGTAACCGATCGAGCCCACCATTATCACGGTGATTCCAATCAAGAGTATGGTTCCGACTACAGGTGAAACTCCTTTCTGGTTTAAATCCATTTTAATCACTTTTTCTTATCATTCAATAATATTCGCATCCCAAGTGAAAAAATGGTCTCTTGATTCTCTTCCCTCAAATCTTATCCTAGTTTTATTGCTTCTTCCCTAATTATCGTTCTGATTAGGATTAGAATCGCTCTCTTAACCTTTAATCCTGACAAATCGCATATTTTAAACGCAAAAAGAAACAAGCAGCCTAAAGTGGGTGAGAACCCTATTCCTTTAGTAAAAATAGAAAAAAGAGGTTAATCTTCCATACTTAACGTGGTATATGGCTTGAATCTGGAAGTTAATCTACTGTTAAATTTTAGAATTGGGGGATTATCTTGAAAAAAATCAGTTTTCCGCCATATACAGGAGCGGATGTTAGAGCTAAAATCAACTATGGGAGGGATGATTTTTTGTTGTCGGAGAGGGAAAGGTTCGGAGGTCCGTGAAAAAATTTTCGGACGGGTATGGTGTTTGTAAAGATATTGTTTCTTATTTTTTAGGTATCTCCAAGGAAAGGGTGACGAAGATCGCCAGCAATATCGAGGCGTTATCGAAGGTTTCTAATGAGTATCTGAAGTATAGCTCAGAGTGACATATAGTAATTCGATAAATTTCACTTCCTCATGAGGGTGTTATGGTAAAGGATTTTGTGTGCCGTCTCCCGTCTACTAAGTATTCTAGGGTAATATCTATCTTTTTTCCTGACATATTGACATTATTTTGCCACCCGTAATCATAATCATAGTAAAATTCGTAAAGATAAAATGTCATCGTGCTACTGCTGTCCACCGCAGGACTATGACCGCTATTGTTAAGATCTCCGTCCGTCCCGATATCTACCAGCAGACCTGTATCCGGGATATCTGTTCCATCAGGGTAGTCCGAGAAGCCATTTTCATTTGACTCCGCATAGACTTCGGTTTCTCCAGGTTCATCATTTCCATCTCCTACTTTATCAGACAATCCATTTATGCTGTCATCCTGAGGATCTATCTCAATATTATCGACAGTAGCAGTAGTACTAAAGATATTCGTTATAGAGAATTCAACACCACCATCTTCAGGATCTGGGTTTCTTGGTTCATCTCTGGCTACTGCGTCTCCGTTGTAGTACAAAACATCCTTCAAGCTCTTTATGCTTCCTTTTTTGACCCCTCCGTCGTACTTGAGTTGTCCTCTGAACTGGTATCGCGTGCCGGGAGATAGTCCTGTAATGGTGACCGAGTAATTGTCCCGTCCGTACTCTTTCTCCCACCCTGTATTGCTCCAACTTTCAGAGGATTCCTTTTTCCACTCGAACCTTACCTCACCATACGCGTAATCTTTGAAATTGTAACGCATTTTCAGGACAGCAGTCGTATCCGTAACAATACCATTTTGGAGGGTTTTAACTGACGGCTCGTCTGATTCCCCCCCTACCTCTGTAGCAGATACGAAGTATTTTATATTTTCATTATTCTCTATTTGGAGATAAGCTCCATTCTCATAACTGCCTCCCCAGGCATTATCCACATAATCATTCAAATCTCCAGCCTTCTTCTCGAGGTAAGATTCCCACACGCTCTTGTACTGAGTTTCAAAGTTTATTCTAAGGCTCCCAGCGTTCTCCCATTTTTCGTTTTCCGGAAATCTTTTCCTCCCCCCCCACTCAACGGTTAAAGCCTCCGATCCTGTAGAAGATATCGATGAATTTTCCATCGCAACACCGCAATAATCCACTTTCAAGCCGTCCTCCCATCCAATCAAATCCTGCTTCGACGAAACCATTTGATCCACCCCGTCCTGCATCATGATTACATGACCCCCCTCAAAGGCATAGGTTTGATCGGGATAGTAGATGTTATGTCCCAAAAAGCGGATGGATCCGGGATCGATGGTTATCTCTTCGCTGGCGGCTGGTGGTTCCTTAACATCACCAGTCATTGCAGAAATATCATCCATCCAAAGATTTACAGTCGTGTCTGACTCTCCACCTCCGCTTCCTCCAGTACCTCTAGCATGCATGTAGCATCTAACGTTATCCACTCCATTTTTAACCGTGTATGTGACTTCTGAGAAGTTTTCCCAACCGTTCGGGCTAGTTGTACCTGTATCTTCCAAAATCGTGACCCAATTATCCTCCCCATCCTCAACTTCGACCCTGACTGTAGCATGATCAATCCCACCCCCTCCATTAGTTATACTTTTCTTGAACGCACCATTCAGAGTAATAGTATTTTCAGGTGAAATCGACTTCATCGGTTGATACCAGTATGCTTCCTCTTCTGCTGGATCCATATTCTTGGCGGACAGAATATATGTCATGATGCTTCCATTCCCCTCCACCGAATCGTAACTAATCAACGCAGAATTTTGGTTATGATTTTCAACTGACACTACCTCTACGTTTTCCCAGGGCTCTACTCCATCGCTGAAATCCCCATTTTCAACCAGTTCAGTAGGGCCTCCACCTCCTCCAGAACCGACTTCAATTTCGCTTCCGGAATGAGTCTGCAGAGTCCCAAGCGGGCTCTGCCCAGGAGAAAGAGATACCGATTCAGCGTTCATCGGAAACCTCACAATTCCGCTATCGCCTTGATTCATCCAACTCGCCTTGGACTGGAGCTCCAAAAACTGCTTTCTAACCTCCTCCATGTGACTGGACTCGTTGCTGGTCATGCTAGTTTTGATGTAGTGGTTATAAATCGGCGGTATGGCCACAATTAAAATCGCCAATAAAAGTACTGCTCCCAAAACTACGCTTACTCCTTCCTCTTCCCCTCGTAAACTCGTATCTTCCATGCTCTACCCTACATAATTAACTGGCTAACGGATCCCTCAGTTTGTCCGCAAGGGCAAGGAACAACTAAATCTTTCCGCCGCAATTTAATAAGCCTCAGATTCATTCAATAAACTATTTAATTCATTCAACTTAAACTTCTGGACTCCCTTATCAAGCGAATATTTTCCCCACAATATAAAGCAGACTGAATGGAACAAATAGAGTCGGGTTATTTCGATTCGTGTAATTCTTGAATTTTTAAGATCTATTCAATCCTGCCGCTGAAGGACGAAAATAATAAGACAATAAAAGGAAAAAGTGTGGGGTTTACCCACAAACTTAAATATCTATTAAATCCATCAGCGAAATCTCAATTGTGATTGGAGGCATGGTCCAATTGGCGATGTTTATAAGAAAACTAAACTCAACAGACTTTGAACTTCTCGAATTGGCTTTACTTCTCAACGACAGTAAATGTTGCCAATCATTCGCCAAGGGCCTTTTTAATTTTATATCTATGAATTATTCATCGCTGTGTTTTTCCGTCTGAAATCTCGCTTTAGTTCGCTTAGCTGACTTCAGTCGAAGCAATAGCCGAATCCGAGGGTTTGTGAATTAGCATTATTTTATTTTCTGGAGTCAAAGTCTGACTATCCGGAGCACTTACCGTTAACACATCGCCCACAGCGAAGGAGCCAGATTCTTCAATATCCCAAGAAGTGCCACCTACTTTAACACTCAAATTAGCTATCGAAACGTTATCTCCTCCTAAGTGAGTTATAGTGAATCTATCATTACCATCTTGGACATTGTCGAATTCGACACTGACCGTAGGAGCCGGTTGTCCCGGGCTCTGAGTCATCGCAAAGTAACCTACTGTGCCCGCGATTGCGACAGTAATCGCTACCAAAAGAATGGTCCCGACAACTGGCGAAACACCTCTATTATCAAGTCTCAAAATTTCACCTCCATTCAGCTAACTCTTAAAATACAATGTGGATATTTAAACGTTTAATAGTTATGTATTCTTCACTATTTTTAAGGTTTTTATTCTTTTGTCTAAACACTTTGATGTGTTCCTTCTGCGGATTCTAGAAACCATTTGGTTTTTTCCTACTTCTGAGAGTAAAAAAAAATATATTCATCAATTTAACCACGTTGTCAGTCCCTACATTTGAAAATAATCATCCAACGTCCTTATTCTCTATCTCTATCCTCTTCAGGGTCTCGTAAAATATCCAAACTCCAAGAATGAAAGTGATAGCTCCGACACTGGCGGATATATGGTCCCCCATAAATATCCACCTAAAGGTGAAATAGAGGATAGGGGTCAGCACGGAAACGGAAACGAGATATGCAATCCCTATTTTCGCGAAAAATTCCATGCTTGCTCTCCTTTTCACTTTATATTTTCAGACGTCTTAGAAAGGCAATAACACTCCAATCCCTAAAACCCACAAAACTCCTCACACTCTAAATTCTCTTATAAGTCATTTAAAAACCTTGTAAGGCTAGCGAAAAAATTCGAAAATGAGCAAAATAAAAATTTCGACCGACGATGCTATATACGCTCGGATATTTCCTTAATCGCTTCCGAAGCTTCCGACCCCTCATCATGATTCAGTAACGGTTTACCGAGGTCCGTGCTTTTCCGAACGCTATCATCATAAGGAACCGTGCCTAAATTTTCAATTGGAATCCTTCCTTCGATCTCATCCACGCTCATCTGACTATCTTCACCGAACAATCTCCCGAAAAACCCTCTTTCCTCCCGTTTATTTATTATAAATCCCCTTACCCCAAGTTCGAGGACGTTCCCGACCTTTTGAATGTTTTCGGCGGCGGTGACCGAAGCCTCGTCGGGGGTTACAATCAATAACAATTGATCCGAAATTTCCATCGGAGATATCGAATTTTTACTGATACCCGGAGGGGAATCGACTATAACATAATCATAAATTTGAACCAGATCCGGCAGGAAATCTTCAATTCTCGAAATATCCGCCAACAAGAACTTCCTAAGAGAATTTGTCGTCGGCAAAACATCCACCTTTTCATTGACATTTTTCAAAACTTCCTCTATCGACTCTACTTCTCCGGAGAGAAAATCGAGCAGGTTGGTGCGAGGTTTTTCCATGCCGAGGTAATGTGCCAAGTTCCCCGAGGGTAGGTCCGCATCCACTAGCAGGACCTGATTGTCCTTCTCCCCCAGAGCTAGACCTAGGTTGGCGGAAATAACGGATTTTCCCACTCCGCCTTTTCCGGATACGACGGAATATACTGTGATGATTAGACCTCCATACTTTTCATATTATCCATATTTAAAAAGAAAAGCTTTTATTATCGATATTAGAAGAAAATATCTCCGTTCTCCGGGATAATTCCCGAACCAGTAAAAATTTTACGCCGAAACGGCGCTACATGACGAGGAAAGTGAAGAATACCCATGCGACACTGAGCATTATTAACGAGTATTTTAAACCCGCCGAAAGTTTACCCTTTTCCATCATGCCGGCCAGCAATCCCGAGCAAAATCCCTGGATTAAAGAGGCATGAAAGAAAATCTGCTTGATTACGGTAGGCGAGATACCTCCAAACTGAGCCACGGGCGTCTCTCCACTGACCTGACTTTCAGACATCTTGGTCATTAAGGGGATAAATGAGGCTGAGAGGCTGTAGGCAGTTAGGAGGAAAATCCCGAATGACAAAAACACGACGATAACATAGGTCGAGGTCACCCTGCTCCTTTCCTGCTGAAGGGATCTTTCCGTGGTGACATCCTCAGCGAGGACCTCCAATATACCACTGATATCGGATGCTACTTCCGAAGACTTCCTGACAAGGGACATAATACGGCTAATTATTCCCCTACCCAAACGGTCGGTCGCCTTTCGAAATGACTCCGAAACCGAATCTCCCCACTCTATGTCCCTCCTTATTTTTTCTATTTCCGATTCTAGTTCGCCGTACCTCTCCGGGGTTAGTGAGAATATTGCCTTCGAGGGGGATAAACCCGAGGTTAAAGAGTCCGAAAAGGAATTTAAAAAATCGGGAGTGATTTCGATCATTCTCTCCCTCTTCCTTCTCTCACGCTCGAAAAGAACTGTCAGGGGCGTCAAAGAGATCAGTGCAAAAAAGGTTATCGCCGACTCAATTCTAACCCCCAGTCTAAAAAACAATGCTGCCGAAACAAGGACTCCAATCGGCACGGTAAGCCACAAGACGTTCATCGGGGGGTCTAGAAAACCTCGGATATTTTTAAGTCGATCCTTCGAATGATTTAATTTTTGATTAATAGAGTCGAAGAAAGACATCCCCGAAGACTCGTCCCCTCCACTTTCTATATTAGTTCTTGCAAACTGTGTCCTTGACTGCATGTCCAAAATTAAGATAAACATGCCCGTTCCCAAGGGGATTAAAAGATAAACGATTATGTAAAGAAGACTCGTCATAAAATTGCCCATCATGCCGAAAAGTATTATGATTACGATTCCAAAAATAGGCCCTAAACCTAAACTCGTCACATAAACCTCCGACAAAACCCCCAAAAACTCCAAATCTTCTTCCTGTTTCTCCTCCGCTTCCCTATAATATCTCTCAGTCCTCCGGTGTAGGAAGTCGGGAATGCTTGCACCGGTCTCAATTACGGAGGAAAGGGAAGCTAAAAAGTCCCTAAACTCCTCGGAGGGGGTTGTCTCCGCCACATCCTCAATGGCTTCTGTCGGACTGTAACCTAGGACCTTAGAATCCCTCACAATCGCTCCTGCCTCTCTCGCAATCTCTCCATATTCCTCTTGATCGCTTAATGACTCGAAAATTTCAATCGGCTCGAACCCTCCTTTGCTTAGGGCGAGCATATATGCCACCGCATGTGGAAGCATGTCCTCTATCTCCTTTTCCCGATTGGAAGCTTTCATCTGCGGATATGAAATAAAAACAAAGTATACGGCAAATCCCAAACCCCCGCCAACCCCCACGGATAACCCAATAGAATAGGGTAAGTAAAGGGAAAAGAGGAAGAAAAATAAGGAAAAACAAACCGAAGCTACCACAATCGCTATAATAGTAGAATAGAGAATGGCCTTGGCGACGTAATCATGAGGCGAACGAGCTACACGAATCCTACGCAAGCTCTTCTGTAGGTCGCTATAATCCCTATCCTCAATTCTCTTTTTAAAGAAATCTGAAAGAGACATTCCTAACACTTCTCTATTGAGAAACTTTTTCCAACGCTTTTTCCGAGTTGAAATAGTATTGCCGAATCAGAGAAGCAATATCTCCGTAAGAAATTATCGATTCCTCAACCATCCCTCGAAGCAACTTAGTTCTGTCTTTTATTTCCTTTTCCATTTCCGAAACGCTCATCCCCTGCTCCTCTCTGATCTCCCTCAATATTTGAGATTCTTCCCTCTTTTTAAAGGAATCATTTCCTCTATCCCACCTGAACGTCTCGGTCAACTTTAAATTCTTACTCTGGGAGTCCAACCCTAAAAACTCTACAGTTTTACTGTTTCTCCTAACTCTCCTATCCTCAAGGTTCGTGAGAAGTTGGAGACACATTATATCCAGTTCAGCCAACATAGGTTTTGGGAGGTTTATTGGCTCACCCAATAATCTGTTGACGGCGTCCTGCACGGAACCGGCATGCATCGTGGAAAATCCAGCATGACCGGTGCTGATCGCTTGGAACATTGCCAAAGCTTCCTCACCTCTCACCTCTCCCACGATAATACATTCCGGCCTTTGTCTCATCGCTTTCCTCACTAACTCATGCATGTCTAGGTTTTCTCCTTCTCCGGACTCCCGAGTCAGATTGGGAAGCCAATTATCCTGATATAGGGATACTTCCCGGGTATCCTCAATAGAAACGATTTTGGCATCGGGAGGGATGAAAAATGCGAAAGCATTCAAGGTTGAAGTCTTTCCGGACGCCGTTCCACCCACCACCATGACAGACTTTCCATTCTCAACAGCTACCCAGATTTGAGCAAGCATCTCCGGATCGAAAGTCCCATATTTGATTAGGTCTACCGGGGTGAAGCTTCTTCCACCGAACTTTCTAATCGTGAAAGCACTTCCTCTCGTGGTAACTTCGGATCCGATAGAAGCTTGTAGCCTAGAACCTTCAGGTAGAGTAGCCTCAACTACGGGATCGGCGTAAGAAACGTGGGAGCCGGCCTTTTCGGCCAATTTGTTTACAAAAGAATTCAATTCCTCCTCGTTGAATCGGATGTCCGTCTTCATATTGTAGAAATCTTGATGATAAATATATATAGGAACATCTATCCCATCACAGGAAATGTCCTCAATGGCCTCATCACGCATCAGTCCATCAATCTTTCCAAAACCTAAATTATCCCTCACCAAATAATAGAGAATTTTATGAATTTTCTTTTGGTCCCTCAAATTACGATCATCAATTATTTCTCTGAATTTCTCTCCCAACAACTCATGCTTATTTTCCTTTATCCTCGTATAGGGCAATCTGTCTTTCAGATTCTCCCAAATCACTTCCTTAACCTCTTCCTCCTCCTCAGACAGCTGGGGCTCCACCAGATGGTATTCATGCTCCCCCGTCTCTTCTATCCTCACTATCCTGGCCCTAACATAGGGCCTCTCTATCCAATAGCTATCAGCTCCCTCCGCCTCTTCCTCGATCAGTGGGCCAAATTTCAGAGGATCATAAGCATCCATCCCGGCCTTTTGGCTTAGAGGTGAGAGATCTTCAAGGGATAAAAGTCTACTCCGAACCTTTTCTAATTTTTCATCAGCCTCCAACATTTCTCCAACTTCGGCCCCCACATCCTCATTTTCTTCCCGCTTCTCCCGAAGCTCACTTGACGTACCGTCCGCTTCGGATTTGGATTCAATTTTAGATTTTATCTCTTCCTCATCGTCCATCCAACTCCTCTCCAATGCATTTTATTTTATAAGTCATTTTCCTTAAACCCTTGTTTCCGTCCTAAAAATCCGAAGAATAGGAGTTCTTTATAGATAAGACCTCCAACAATTCATTCCAAAGGTTTTCAAATCTAAATATCAAGCGAAGAGGTTCTTCTTGCTTCCAATCCTGAATTGGTTACATCGAATTCAAAAGTTGAATCGAGTAAATCAGGTGAGGTAATTCCGGAAAACTTATCACAAACTATACTTCTTGTCCTGCTTCCCCCTGAGGTCCTTGATTCAAACTCAAAAACACCATCGACCAAGGAAAGAATAGAGTTTTCGACACTCTCAGGGAATATACCGCTTGTCAATCGGATGAATAGTAAAGAATTCCAACTTTCCCTATTTCTAGACCTTATCGTTCTAAGGGAGGTTAAAAGATCTCTTTCCTCCCCGCTCGGAAAAGCCCTTATCAGGTCATCGAGGGAATCAATTATTACTAAGCTATTCTTTCCATTTTTTTCTATAAAATCCATCATAGTTCTAACTATTTCTATAGCTTCCTCTCCCTCTTCTTCCTCTGAAGGCATTTCAGCTGAAGATTCAAGCGGGGCAAAAGTGGAAGAATAATACTCGGACATTAGATCCTTAAACTCCACATTTCCCTCGAAAGGCTCGGAAAATTCATCCGAATAACCAACGTTAACATCCCTTACAACATCATTCGGGGTTTTAGAAAGAAGAACATAGAGAATCTTTTCGGGTAGATATACGTTCTCGCCTTCCGGTTTTTCCAAAACTCCTCCCTTTTTTGCCGCATTCATAAAAGCTGTAGTATGTAAAAAGGCCTCTCTACCGGAGCCAGTCTCTCCGAATAGTACTACCAAAGAACCTGCTGGAAGACCTCCATTGGTCGCCAAATCAATCGAGTTTATACCTGTGGGTACCTTCGCCTCCCCATTCGCAAATGCCTCTTCTCGCTCAGTCATTGTCGTCTCTTTAGTTTTTTCTCAATCACTATTAATAGTATTTTTATTCTATGGGGTACAAAGTAATTGGCAAAGGTATTTTTAATTCTTTCCTAATAATATATGAAAACTGCAGGGTTAATTATGACTGAAACCAAGATAATGATAGTTGACGACGAGGAAGATATTCGCGAATTGGTCCAAATAATGCTTAGTAGGGAAGGAATCGAAGTTCTAAAAGCTGAAAATGGAGAAAGAGGACTCGAAATGCTGGAGGAGGTAAACCCTGATTTAATTTTACTAGACATAAATATGCCCGGACTCAATGGTTGGGAAACTCTCGAGGAAATGGAAGCAAAGGGTTTTACCAAAGAATCTCCAGTGGTCATGTTCACAATTGAAGACCTGACTTTTGTCAAAATGTTGAGGGAAGATATAGAAGGATTAGTCGGATATATAGAAAAACCATTTGATAGAGAAGAGCTTATGGAACTAATCGAGAAATACGTAGGTAGAATGAAAGAAATTCAAGAACTGAGAAAAAGGATAGAAGAAAGCCCCGAAGGAGGAGAAAGCTTGGCAAAGGCCTTCGAAGCATGGTCGAGATCAATGATGATTCACGAACGTTTTCTGGAGAAATTAAACGAAATGAAGGAAAGTACTACCGATGAAAGAAGATTGGCCAGGATAAAAAATATGAAAAAAGGTGAAGAAAATACAATAAGACACTTAAAACAGAAGAAAAATGAGATTCTCCGAACCACTGGACTGGAAGACGAAGATTTTTCTGATTTATCCGATTTATAAAAAATAGTTCAATCGCTTCTTGCAATATATTTTTTGGATGTAACAATCTAATAAAAGAAATATGACATTTATTCTTAAATTTCCCACTCTTCCTAAAACTGAGAGGCAAATTATACCAAAAATTATAATCTACCTAAAAAGTAAAAAGAAAGAAATAGATTATGAGGGATTAATTTGAGAGTACTTTTTGTAGATGATGAACCAGAAATACTAAAACAAGCTGAAATCTTTCTCAAAGAGCAGGACGAAAGATTTGATATAGATACCGTTAATTCAGGGGAAAAAGCCATTGAAAAGCTAAAAAACGAGGATTATGAGGCAGTGGTAGCGGACTATAAGCTGTCTGGAATGGATGGCATTGAACTCCTTAGAAAATTTAGAAAGAAAGAAGAAAACAAGCCCTTCATAATTTTAACGGGAAGGGGTCGCGAAAAAGTCGCAATGAATGCCTTAAATTTAGGGGCCGACCGTTATTTGCAGAAAAAGGACGATCCTGAAGACCAATATGAGGAACTTGCAGAGAGCATAGTTCGCGAAGTAAAAAATTACCGAGCCAGAGAAAGGGAAAAATTCCTATACTCCTTACTTAGACATGATGTGAGAAATAAAGCACAGATTGTTAAAGAATACCATGCGTTGCTAGAGGAAACAAATCTCGATGAAGAGCAAGAAAAGTACCTTAAAAGTGCAAAGAAAACCACTGAAAGTGCGATAGAACTTATAGAAAAAATAAGAAAAATTAGAAAAGTTAGTGAAGAAACCCCCAAAAAAGTTAACCTAGCTCCCATTATTGAAAACGCAATAGAGAAGGGTAGAATCGAAAATTATGATGGAGAATTTGAAATTTCCCACAACCAATACAACTGCATCGTTTTGGGAGGAACTTTATTAAAAGATATTTTTTACGAACTTGTCGAAAACTCAATCCATCATTCTAACGGGGATAAAATAAGGATTACCTCAAAAGAATCTAATAATAAATGTACTATCGTGGTAGAAGATAACGGAAAAGGAATACCGGAAGATATCAGGGGCGACATTTTCAAAAAATCATGGTCCGGAAGGGGAAAGCGTGGGAGCGGACTTGGCTTGTATCTAGCCAAAACCGTTGTTGAAAAATATGAGGGGGAAATCGAATTAAAGGACTCAGAACTCGGCGGGGCGAGATTCGACGTTCATCTAAAAAAGTTTGAAAATCTTTCTAACATGGGGGCCGAAGAATGAGAATATCTCCTAAAAACCTTCTCCAGTATCGGTGAATGAGAAAAATTTCAATTATCAAAAAGGATTTTCGAGTTTTTAATTCAAAAATCTATTTGTATTTTTTAACGGGGGGACCAAAAACTGAGCTTATTACTAGTTCTATTTGGTCATTAACGATTTTGGGGATTTTGAGGAAGGCGGTAAAGGGTTATATTATCGTGAGAGTAGACCACAGGATATCCGAGAGACTTGATCATGTTTTCTCGGAGATTGGACCCATAAAAAAGAACAAATATGGCATTTTCCCGCAAAAGACTCTTCTCATATTCATATTTATTTTCGGGGAGGGAGGTGAAGGGTGCCCGGCCTGAATTTGAGAACTTAATGTTTTCCAGCCTAGGAAGTTCGAAAAGTGCGGACCCATCACCCGCGTAATGAACGTAATTTTCTCCCACTATCTCTCCTATATTTTCATGGTTTTTCTGAAAGGCCTGGGGACTATCCTCCATGAACTTAGCGCATCCTACTGTAGTAGCCGAAAGGGCGAGCATAGAGAATACCGTCAAGGCGGCGAAGGCCTTTGTATTCTCGAATTGCCTTACTTTTACTAAAAGAAAGGGCATGAGTATGAGAAAAACCTGAAAACCAAGCCTGTTGAAATACTTTGCCGGTATCCATATCCCGTTAATTCCCCCGATAATCCATATTACTAGGATAAGAAGGGCCAAACCGCTGAGCATTCTCGACTTTTCCTTCAACTTGAAGGATAGGGCCAGGGCCATTGCAAGAACTCCAGCGTCGATTGCCAGAATCCATAACTGCAGAGAATGGCTGGAAAAAATACCTTGAAAGAGTCCAAAGAAGGCAGTGGTCTGGAGGAAAAATATTGCCAAAGGGATAAAGTAGATCTTGGCCCATCTTTTGAATTCCGGGTTAAGCAGAAGTAAGGAAAGGGGAAGGAAAATCGAAAGCGGGTGCGTCACCACACCCAATGCACCGAACAATACAGCGAGTAAAGACCTCTCCTCGAGATAGAAGTAGATTGAAGCTAAGAAGAAAACAAAACCCCATAAAAGAGGAAGTTTCGCAGTCGTGAGATAATACAAGAAAAGCGGATTCAAAATTGCAGCTAGAGCAGCCAATCGCGCGGTTCTATGATCGGTAAAGAAGCTGAAGACTTTCTCCGAGAAATACCAGAAAGGCGGTATCGATGCGCCTAAGAGAATCCCGACCGTATAGACGCCCGTGACTGGATAGATGAGGGTCCCGAGGAGGTCTATAGGTGCACCATATTTAAAGAGGAAATGACTTCCTCCACCCAGAAAGGGACTGGAAGGGATATATCCCTTATATAATGCCCAAATTTCGTGGAGGTGAAAAGAATAATCAGTATCTATAAGCTGATTTTGGAGGAGGACTAGAGCAAATAATGAAGCAAGTACGATGACTGCTATGAGGCTTAAAAGCTTCAGGGAGAAATCAAAATCCTTCAAACCTATCTTCATCACCAACTATACATCCGAGGATTCTCTTATTATATCTTTTTTCCTTCACTGAAATGAGAACTAAATTGAGATAAAAAAATCCGGAGGGCGGGCACCTCTGAGCCTCTAAGCCTCTATATTTCCGTAAATCTCGAAAATTAGGGGAAGGGAAATTTATTGTTACGTTTTTCCTATTCTCAATCGAAAAATATGCCCCCGCGGGGATTCGAACCCCGGTCCCGAGCTCGAGAGGCTCGAATGCTTGGCCGAGCTACACCACGGGGGCCCGATAAACGTTCCTTGAGAAATGATAAAAAATTGTTTCCTTAAATCTCTACAGGCTGAATAAATGGCGGGCCCGGCGGGATTTGAACCCGCGACTTGCAGCTTTCTCCCGGGTGTTAGGAGGCTGCCGCCCTGTCCAGACTAGGCTACGAGCCCGCTTCATAAAGAAATATGAAATCCACTTATCAATAAAAGGATTAGGCTAAAAAAGAACTCTCCCTCTTTAGGAAATCTAGAACCTAACATAACTGGGAATAAATCTCCGAAAATATTACCCAACAAATCTTTCAAAAGAAAGTTTTCTAACATTCCGTAAACTTACTAACCAGAAAAAACCCCTGTTTTAGAAAATAGCCAATTTCTGGGGGTAGAACCAAACATTAGAAGCCCGAAACTTCTCTGTACTGCTCAAGTTCTTCTTCTCGTCGCTCTTCCTTCTTCTCTTCTTCTTCATCGGAGCGCTCAACTATCTCTACGCCATCTTCTTCAGTATCGTGTTCTTCCACCTTTTTGGGCTCAATTCCGAGTTCTTCAAAATACTCTTTCCTTTCTTCCTTTTCCATGGTGATACTTCCCGATTAAAACCCAGTAATCTTGTCTAAACTCTCCCTTTTAAATTTTTGACAAGCGCAAGATAAACTTTGAGGTAAAATTAGACATCGATTGAAAAATTTAAAATTGGTCTAAACTATTTCGGCCTCAACGGAAATGCCGTGGTCCTTAACCTTTCTCATCTGTTCTCCTATCTTGGAATCCTTTTTAATCTGTATCTCACCATTCTTTCCGATTGATCCTCTAAAAACCATGCTCCCCCCAGCGAAAATTTTAGCGTCATTTCCGGCGTATTTATCTGCGAATTTTACAATCAGATTATTATCCTGCTCTATGATATCCGGTTCAACAGTTTCTTCGGAAATTCCACCCTCCTTCTCTCTAATATCAAGGCGAACGCCCAGCTTGTCCTGTAATTCCTCGACAGTCCTACCATTTCTTCCGATAATCCCTGGAACATCATCGGGGCCCGCCCTTACGATGGCGCTTTGGCCCGATGCCATCTCCACATCAACTTTCGCCCCCGTTCTCTGTTCTATTAGACTTTCAATATCTTCGGCCTTTCCTTTCTCCTCTGGCGTCAACTCCCTCTCCTCCACCGGCATAACTACCACCTGCTCGCCGAACGAATAAATCTGATAGCGGGCTTCACCCGTTTCAAAGTCCTGAACCTCTACCATCGGGCGGGCTAGGTCGGGTGAACTCATTCCGTGAGGAACTCCGACGGTCGGTCTAAGAGCATAAACATCCTGAACTTTTCCTTCGCTGATAAAAATCACCGTATCTACAACCATCGGAATCATTCCTAGCTCAACTCTACCTATAAGACGTTGGATTGCATCTATCGCCTCGCTCGAATGAACTACTCCAACCATTCCTACTCCCGCAAAGCGCATATCCACAAATATTTCAAAATCGTCCGATCTTCTCAGCTCATCGTAGATGGTGTAGTCGGGGCGCACCATTAACAAGATATCAGAGGTTAATTTCATATCTCCCTCCAGGGCCGTATACTGGGTCACCTCATCGGCGACTTGTAGATCCCTCGGAGATTCCATGGTCTTTACAACTTTTTCTTTCCCCCTGAAGAACTCCGCCAGTGCCTGAGCAAATGTCGACTTGCCTGCTCCAGGTGAACCGGCCACCATAATTCCCTCAGCCTGCTTGTCCAGTCTCCTTTTGAGCTTATCGGAAAGAGCATAATCCTCCAAGCTGACATCTGCAATTGGCCTTACTGCGGTTATTTCCAAAGCGTCGCTGAATGGGGGTCTGGCTATTGCAATTCTGTATTCTCTAAGCTGAATCATGCTTGCACCTTCTCTTTCCACTTCGATATATCCGTCGGGGTCTCTCCTTGCAAATTCGGTTATTTCTCGGGCGATATCGCGCAACTCGGAACCGCTTAAAGGTTCTTCGGCAAGGGATTCGATACGAAAGTTCCCGGGCCTCCCAACCTTTGCCATCGGTTTAACTTCCTCCTTCAGGTGCACGGACATCGCGTCCGGCTCAAATAAACTAAATAGTTTCGGTTCATAGTCCTCATGAATCGGCTTGAGATATCTAACTTCCAATCCTTCGACTTCGGCAGCCTCGGCGGTTACCTCATCACTTGTAATCAGGGTTGCGTCCTGTTCCTGAACGATATCCCTTACTAGAGAACGGACCATATTCGAAGAAACCTCCTCAACGGAGGGTCGATCACCGACAAAGGAAAGCTGGATTACGCCTTCTTCAGCAAAACCTTTTAGCCTTTTTAATTCCGCCAAACCACCAAATCCTGAATCCTTTCCTAATCCGGCCCTATATTCCAACTCTGAAAATATCACATTAGGTATTACAATTTTGCTTCCTTTTAAATCTCCAGAATCCACAAGCTGTGTGATCCGGCCATTTATTACCGTGCTGATATCGGGAACATATTTGTTTATCATTTTGGAACCTATTTTTATTTCTTTAAAATATAAAATTGCCACATATTGCTCAAGAACTGAATAACATTATTAATCGGCCTTTTTAAAAACCACCTTCTCTTGAGTCTTTCCGTCCCGGATATCGTGGAGACCTTCGCTAGCTAGATAAGCAGCTTCCACGGCCTTGATGGATTTCCCAACCCCTGCTTTGAGTTCTATATCCGTTTTCTCCTCGACCTCCTCCAAGAGTTTCTCAATTTCTTTCTTATCTAAACCATTGCAGGGGGACATGAAATTATCTCCTCCCGTATAAAAAACGAGAGCGTCATTTTGGGAGAATAATTTCGACAAAGAGAGATACACGTTTTGAATAAGTTGAAGGGTATCATATATCGGCTCAACATCGGTAAACTCTGTCACATGATTTATATCGATATGCGCTATTTGGACCAAACTCTGCTCGGGAAACGAAAGTGATGTCCCACCCAATTCTTCACGTCTATCTTCCGATTGACTGCTTCCAGTCTCCTGTAATGCCCTACTTGCCAATTTTTGAGCCTCATACGCAGTTTCGGCACTATCTAAACCAAAACTCAAAGTAACCGGATAAATCTCCCCAAGTCGCTTTTGAATTTCTTTATGATCTTCAATAGAAATTCCATTGGACACCACCAAGGTATTGTCAAAACTCGTTAGAAACGCCAATCCTCCTCTCTTGGAAAACTCGTCTTCCAAATCAGCGAACAGCCTAGTTTGGAGCATTTGCAAATAAGCTTCGGGTTTAGGTTCTGGAGATACGGTCCACGGACCGTAATTGTCCAGTTGGCACACCGTCATCTGGATTTCCTTCATCCTTTTTTCACCGCTTGTTTTAATGCTTCCAATCTGATAAATAACCCTTTGGGGTACGCCATGAAGATATATAGCGAAACCTATGGATGTACCATGAATCAAGGAGATACAGAACTTATGTTAGGGAAGTTAGAGAGAGCGGGGCATGAAATTACTCAAGAGATTGAGAACTCGGACTTAGTACTGGTAAACACTTGTGCAGTTAAAAGGACCACACTCAATAGAGTCATCTATCGGCTGGAGGAATTAAAAAACTCCAATAACAGGGAAGTGATCGTCGGGGGTTGTTTACCTCTAATCGACCTTGAAAAAATAGAGGATATCGGAGAATTTTCAGGTATTATCTCTTGTCTCAATACCGACCGTATAACGGAAATGGTGGAAAGGATCTCCGAAGGAGAGAGTGGTGTAAAAATGATCGAGGGGGACTCCGGAAAGCCGAGAGGGCAAAGATACAAGAAAAGTAAAATGAGTGCACCGATAGCCATCGCAGAGGGTTGTTTATCCGACTGTAGCTATTGTTGTGTAAAATTCGCAAGGGGAAAACTTCAGAGCTTTGAACCGAGAAAAGTTGTGAAGGAAGTAGAAAACGAGGTAACTCGGGGACGAAAAGAAATATACATCACAGCTCAGGACACTGCAGCTTACGGATTAGACATCAAAACAAATTTGCCTGAACTTCTTCAGCGAATTACTTCAATGCCGGAAAAATTTAGAGTTAGGGTAGGAATGATGAATCCCTCATCGGCGAAGAGGATTACGGATGATCTGATCGATGCATACAGAGATAGTAAAATATACAAATTTCTACATCTCCCCATCCAAAGCGGAAATGATAAGGTCCTGGAGGAAATGAGGAGGAACTACAAAGTCCAGGAGTTTAAGGAAATCTACAGGTTGTTTTGGGAGGAATTTCCCGACCTCTATTTAGCAACCGATATTATAGTGGGATTTCCAGGTGAAAGTAAAGAGGATTTCAAAGATACTTGTGAGCTATTAAAGGAGGTAAGACCCGACAAAGTAAATCTGACGAGATTCACTCCGATGCCGGGGACCGACGCCAAGCAGAAAAAGCAAATCAGAAGCGAGGAAAAGAAAAGAAGATCCAAAAAGATCACCGAGCTCCAGCGTGAAATCAGTCTCGATATAAATAAAGAATATGTGGGGAAGGAGTTCGAAGGACTCGTCATAAAGGAAGGTAAAAAAGGAGGGTATGAGGCCAGAATAGAAAATTATAAACCGGTCATCGTGGAAAATACAAAACCGGGAAAATTTATCAAAATAAAAATAACCGAGGCCAGACCAACCTACTTAATGGGGGAAATTAAGGAGTAAGAAAAGATGAAGCCTGCAACAGCTCTGACGATAGCCGGCTCGGATTCCAGTGGGGGCGCGGGAATTCAAGCCGATTTGAAGACATTTGCCGCCCTAGAAGTACACGGTCTATCCGCCATCGCCTCAGTTACGGCTCAAAATACTCGAGGTGTAGAGGGAATTTCCAACTTGGAAGCAGAATTTGTAGGGGAGCAAATCGACGCCATAATGGAGGACTTTAATGTCGAATGGGCCAAGACTGGAATGCTAAGCAATACTGACATCATTGACACGGTCATAGAGAAAACCGAAAAATATGATTTAAAACTCGTCGTCGACCCTGTAATGGTTGCCGCGAGTGGAGCCTCCCTCCTGGAAAAGAATGCACTCCCCGCCTTAGAGGACCTCATCGGTAAAGCAAAACTCGTCACCCCCAATATAGAAGAGGCAAACAAACTGGCCGACATAAAGATAAAGGACGTCGAGGATATGAGGGAGGCCGCAGAAAAAATAGCCAGGCACGGAACGGAAAATATCCTAATCAAGGGGGGACATCTAGAGAATTCTAAGGTCCACAACCTCCTTCTCCAGAAAAATGAATTCGTAGAATTTGAAACTGAGAGAGTCCCCGTCTCGGACATTCATGGGACTGGATGTACCTTTTCAAGCGCCATCACTGCCGAACTTGCAAAGGGTAGAGACTTGCCATCCTCGGTTAAGAAAGCCAGTGATTTCATGATAAGCGTCATCGAAAGGAGAATAAATCTAGGAGAAGGGAATGAAATAGTCAATCCAATGAGCAAGCACTGGAAATTGGCCACTGAGGAAAGCGAGGAGGCGATGGAAGTCCAAGAGGCTACAAAAAGATTGATCAACCTATCGGGGTTCGAGAGACTCATACCCGAGGTAGGTGTAAATATCGCGATGGCTCCTATGAACGCTCAGAGGAGAGAGGACATCGTAGGTTTAACCGGGAGAATGGTAAAGGTTGGGGATGAGCCCTATCTCGCAGGGAATCCCGCTCCCGGCGGATCGGAGCACATCGCAAAAATAGTTCTCACGACAATGAAACACGACCCTCAATACAGGGCAGCCATGAACATAAAATTCTCCGAAAAAATCCGAGGAAAGTGTCGGGACTTGGGCCTGGACTTGGCAAGTTTCGACCGTAAGGAAGAACCGCCCGACGTAGATAGTACAATGGGATGGGGCACTGAAAAAGCAATAGAAAACTTTGGAGGCATTCCGGACGCTATCTACGATGAAGGGGCAGTAGGTAAGGAGCCAATGATCAGACTCTTGGGAAAGAAGGCTACCGATCTATCCGAAAAGGCCGTCTCAATAACCAAAGAATTGGAAAAATAGATTTGGCTAGCAAATCCGGATTTTTAAAGATATCTTTTCTGGAAAGTTGAATAGACTCACATCGAAAGGGATTACCAACTACTTGAAGATAACAAGTTCTTCCTCGTACTCTCTTCCTTCAAATCGGCTGCCCGGTGGTAAATGTTCGACCTCACTTTGTTCTAATTTTTCCGTCAATTCCTCCTCAACTGTATCAATATCTTCCTTCAATAAATCGAGCGGGATATTTATTCTCATCGGTCTGGCGGGGATAACATGCCGGGTAGTCTTATGACCGAAGACGGAATCCGATAAAGAAACATCTATGACTTCATCTTTCGAAGCCGGGGGAAGGAGTAGAGCAACCTCATCTTCACCTACTTTTTCTAAAATTCCTATCTCCGGCTCATATCTGGGTTCAACTCCTTCTTCCCTGAGAATTTCCTCCACTTCTATCGCCTTTTCAAAAATTTCCTCAATGGAATCCGATACACCGGAGGGAGAATAACATTCGTCTTCCGATACTAGTACGAGTTGTGCTTCTCTGTTCTCTAAAATTTCAGGAATATTTTCTCTCTGGCAATCATCAAATTCAAATCCCAGATCTTCACAAATTTCTTTCAGCCTTTCCATGCTTGCTCCTTCAAAAATCCTGCACCAACTTCCTAGCTTAACCTTGGGGTCCTTATAATCCACATAGCAGACAGGGATTCTCTCATATCCCAACTCGCGCATGGCAGAAACTCTATGCATGCCATCCAGGACTACTCCAGTATCCTTGTCTACAATAACTGGGTCATAAACTTCCCCATTATCTTCAATCGATTCTGCAAGTTCCTCCAGGTATGAATCGATAGTCTCCTCATGCAACTTCAGCTCATCCACGTTTGCAACGGAAACTTCCAGTTCGAACCCAGAAGCGTCAGATTTGAACGACATATATCACACCTTTACCCTACAAAGGATGGTCTTTTTGAAAGCCTTTTTGGGACTCCTAGGGGTTTAAACGGCAAGGCTTTTGTATTTTCTTCAATTTTTTTCACCAGATTATCCAAGGTCATCTCTACCTCTTCTTCATCTTCTCTTACCCTCACGGGTACTTTATCCGAATCTAACTCTCTGTCTCCAAATACTATGGTAAAGGGTACCCAATCCTTTTCAGCTCTTCTTATTCTCTTTCCAACCGTTCTATCCCTATCATCAATATCCACTCTAATCCGATTCGACGAGAGGTTCTGGGCAATCTCTTCACAGGGTTCTAGGTGTTCTTCTCCGACGGGGACCAGTCTAACTTGAGTTGGGGAAAGCCAAAGCGGGAATTGGGGTTTTTCATCATCGGCTATATCCTCCAGAATGGCGCAGATAATCCTCTCTATACTTCCGGTGGGGCTAGTGTGGAGAATAGGTGGTCTTATCTCCTCCTCATTATCATAGAACTCGATATCAAATCTATCTGAACTTTCTACATCGATCTGTACTGTGGG
Organism: Hadarchaeota archaeon (SeqCode); assembly: GCA_964399085.1. Taxonomy (GTDB): domain Archaea; phylum Hadarchaeota; class Hadarchaeia; order Hadarchaeales; family JAGGTB01; genus CAYLJV01. The sequence goes on from CAYNPN010000015.1 coordinate 22,667, forward strand.
GTTTTCCAAAGGTCTGCCAAGGGAATCCAGAGCTGCTAAATCGCATTTCGCAACCCAATAATGCTTTCTCTCCTCCAAAATCTCCACTAGGGTCGGCCTTTCAATCTCCTCAACTAGAGATTTAATCCACTCTTTATTATCCTCATAGAAATCTTCTGTTGCTCTAAAGATAACGAAATATTCAAGACCGAAATCATTTTCAGTATCCAATGTCCAGATTACCTGATTTCCAAATTCCCTTCTAGCATCTTCTAGATCAAAACAAGCTGTATGCATATCCGGCATCGTAAATGCCCTCTGTCTCTTAAGACCAACGATTTCCCCCTTTTGCTCACGTCTGAAAGAATAAGTCGAAAGTTCATACATCTTAAGTGGCATATTCTCGGATGTAAGGTACATGTCGTTCATCATTGAAAACATTCCAAAGCAAGCTGCAAATCTCAAAACCATCTGCCGGTTACCACTATCAAATCGGTACTGCCTCTCGCCAAACTTCTCGGAATGCTCGGAAACCGCCTTATCTCCCAGGTCGTACATAATCGGAGTCTCTACCTTTACCGCTCCGTAATCGTTTGTCTTCCTATCGACGTATTCAAAAAGTAAATCCCTTATCAGCTTTCCATTAGGGTACCAACGAAGGTTGCCCGGATCGCTCAATTTATCGTAGTCCGCAAGTTCCTTTTCCCTCATCAAATCGACATGAGGTGGCTCTTCGCCCTTCTCGACGGTTTCTTCGACTTCATATCGAATGATTTTCTCGAATTCCGAAGATGGGGAATAATCCCCCAAGCCCAGCTCCTCACCATTCTCATCGATAACCTTCCATTCGCTTGGGACCTCTACCTCTTCCTCTTCTTCCTCGGGTTCCGGTCTTATCGTTCGAGATAGTTCGGAAAGGGGATGCCCTTTACAGCTCAAATTAAAACCTTTGTACCATCCGAAAGGTAGCCGTAATGTCTCTACACCTCTATCTTCAAACTTTTCCTGAATCCCATCCATTACTCGAATAGCAACCTCTGGAGAAGATAAAGACTGGCTTAGATGTGCATAGGGGTATATCACTACCGATTCCGCTCCTACTTTCTCAAGAACTTCTCTTATTTCCTCGAAGGATTTTTCGATAACTAGATCGGGATCCTCTTCATCCTCCCGCTCTATCGCCATGAAAGAAACCAGGGTCTCTTCTGCCCTTCCGGTCTTTTGGTCTTCGGGAATATCTTCCGCTACCTTTGTTTTCTTCTTTGCCTCAAACTCGAGGAAATCCACGTGGATCAATAATAATCTCAATTCGGCACCGGATAGAGACTTATCCTTTTTATTTATTTATCTTTTTGAAAATTGAAAATACGAATAAAATTTTCAAATTTCTCCCTTTCTTTTAAGGTAGAATCTCGAATCCGAAATTAGGATATATAAACCTTCTAATCACTTCCAACCACCTATCCCAAACCGCCCAAAATTGTCGGCCCTCTTTTTCTTTATTATTTTTCTAATATTTTTGTGGATTTTTTCTGCCCCAGAAGTAGTAAACTACGAGAACTATGCCTATTCCAAATATTCCAAATAAAAACCACCCTCCTACTACCCCAATTGTCCACAGCCAAAAAGATTTCCTTTCTATTCCCCTTTCCTCCATATCAAATTGTATCCAAAAAACTGCGATAAACATTATTGCAATATTAATGATGAGTGGCAGGTATTCTATCATGCAAACAACCCTTCCTAGGCCAGTTCAGGCTGACTCTCCAGTTTATTAATTATTTCCCTAAGCTGTTAAACACTTAGATAGTAGCTAAAGGACTATAGTCGTTGGAATTACTTTTTAAGTCAGCTAATACACATTTTTCCCGAGAAAGAAAGCCAAGTTGGGGGGAAAAATCGACCTCGAATAGCGGATCGTGTATTTTTAGGGTAAATAATTAAATATTTGTTTAATTTTTGGCTCTCTTATTACAAAAAAGTAAGAATTGACTGAATCGAACGGTTTTTAAAAAGGAAGCGATATGCCTAGCGTTTACACTCACCTGAACGAGATGGACACGAACGAAGCAGCTTTGGATCTCTAAGGTATCGAAGTGGATGAATCGGAGACCCAGCTGGGGATGGGAGTCAAAGAATGCCCCTTCTGTGAACACGAAAATTCACCCAACGCTAAGTTCTGTGAGGGATGTAACGGCGCTCTTGACTCTCAGGCGGCCGAACAAACGAATAGGAGGGTCCACAAACAAGAAAGCCACGTCCAGGAGCTACTTGAGTTCATCAAGGAGAAACACCCGAGGGTCATTGTCGATTTCTACGAGAAGAAGGAGAAAGTGAGGGAGCTCCAAGAGCTTGATGGACTCGAGGCGAAAACATAGGTTCGGGATTTGTTTTTATAGGTATCTTCCAGTAATCGTAATACTAGGGTATACAACATGCGACTCATCGTAGGCATGACGGGCTGTAGTGGAGTTATTTATGGCAAGAAGTTGCTCGAATCGTGTAGAGAACTCGATATAGAAACCGACTTGGTCGTCTCCCCGGTGGCAGAGGAAATAATTGAATTTGAGCTGGACAAAAAACTGGATTACTTTAAGAAACTAGCGAGAAGGTTCCACCCCCACGACAAGCTTGACGCCCCCATAGCCAGCGGATCCATAAATACAGAAGGAATGGCAATTGTACCCTGCAGCATGAAAACTCTAGGCTCAATAGCAAATGGAATATCTAATAACCTAATCACTCGAGCAGCAGACGTCTGTCTGAAAGAAGAGAGAAAACTGGTCTTGGTACCTAGGGAGACGCCTCTCAACGCCATACATCTGGAAAATATGAAGAAATTAAAACAGGCAGGGGCTACCATATTGCCGGCTACTCCGGCTTTCTATCACGGAGCTCAATCCATCGACGATCTAGCAAATTTTATCGTAGGGAAAATACTTGAACAATTTAATATCGAACACGGCCTTTACCAATCCTGGAGTGGATTTGAGGACTAATCATGTGCTTTAGAGATCTATTGGAAGAGCTTGATGAAGAAGATCAGGTTAAAAGGGTAAAAGAGGAAATATCTACCGAATTTGAAATCGCTGGAAAACTTAGAGACTCCGATAAAGTCCTGCTCTTTGAAAACGTCGAAGGCCACGATATGAGAGTCGTGGGTAACATTTACGGGACGAGAGAAAGAATCGTCGACGCACTTGGCATCAAGAAAAACAAGTTGATAGACAAAATCAGGAAATCACTCTCAAATCCCAGTAACCCAACGATCATCTCGGATGGACCAATAAAGGGCCATCAAGAAGAAAACGTCGACCTCGAAAAACTGCCCATCCTCAGGCACTTCGAGAAAGATGGAGGGCCCTATGTAACCTCGAGTATAGTCGTAGCCAAAAATTCGGAGGGGAAAAGAAACATCTCGTTTCACCGACTTCAGCAAATTGATCGGGATAAGTTTGCCATAAGATTGGTTCCCAGAGACCTCCATCGGATGTATAAGGAGGCCGAGGAAAGGGGAGAACCGCTCGAAATAGCCGCCGTTTTAGGAAACGGTCCCGTTATCTCGATAGCGGCCGCTACCTCTCCACCTTACGAATTCGATGAATTCGAATTAGCCTCAGCCCTAGCGGGGAAAACCGAATTAAAACTAGTAGAATGTAAAACGGTTGACTTGGAGGTTCCAGCCCGTTCCGAAATGGTTCTCGAAGGAGAAATACTCCCCGGAGAGAGAGCTCCCGAGGGCCCATTTGCAGATATCACGGGTACATATGACGCAGTCAGAAAACAACCAGTATTCCAAGTAAATCATATTATGAGAAGAAAAGACTCGATCTACCAAGCTATTCTTCCAGGGGGCCCCGAACACCAATACCTAATGGGAATTCCACGAGAACCGTTGATTTACGAGGAAGTCGATAAAGTTACCGAGGTAAAAAATGTAACTCTCAGTCCCGGAGGATGTGGATGGTTGCACGCCTTCGTCAGTATTGACAAGCAAAGTACCGAAGATGGCAAAAAAGCAATAAGGGCAGCATTTGAGGGACACTCCAGTTTGAAACATGTCGTTGTCGTCGACGACGATATCGATATTTACAATTCCGAAAGCATCGAATGGGCCATAGCAACTCGCAGCCGTGCCGACAGGGACGTGATCATTGAATCCGATGTTGTGGGTTCGAGCTTGGATCCCACTGCTGACCCTGAAACTAGACTCGGAAGTAAAATGGGAATAGACGCCACAAAGAATTTGGAAGATACGGAAAGATTCGAGAGAGCAAAAATTCCAGGTTCCGATTCCGAGGTTTAAGAAATGCATCTCACTAAAAAGCAAGAGAGAATGCTTTCGGGGGGAGAAGGAGAGGCGACCAGAAAGGCGATGGAAATACTGGTGGGACTAGGGGATATCTACGGTGCTCAGGAATTGATTCCTATCCAAAGCGCGCACATCTCCGGAATGTCAATAACTACAAGTGGCGAGGCAGGATTAAGCTTCATCGAGGAAATGGTCGACAAAGGAGCCGAGGTAAAAGTACCCACGACGACAAACCCGGCCGGAATGGATCTCGAAAATTGGGAAAGATTGGGGGTCCCGGAAGAACTCGCAAAGAAACAAATCGGAATGGTGGAAGCCTATCGAAAGATAGGAGCGAAACCTACCTGCTCCTGTACTCCGTATCTAATTGGTAACAAACCGTCCTATGGAGATCATATTGCATGGTCGGAGTCCTCGGCAATAGTTTATGCCAATTCCATTCTGGGAGCCCGTACCAACCGGGAAGGCGCTCCTAGTGCCCTCGCTTCTGCCATCACTGGGCTAACTCCTAATCACGGTTATCATTTCGATGAAAATAGACAGGGTGATGTAGAAATAATCCCGGATACAACGCTTCTAGAAGGGGAAAGCACTTTTCCGTATAGTATATTGGGATATTGGATAGGAGAAAACTTCTCCGAATCTGTACCAGTTATTAAAGAACTGAATCCGAATCCCCAACAACACAAGGCCCTGGGTGCCGGGATGGCCGCTTCGGGGGCTATAGCCCTATATCACATCCCCGATATTACTGCCGGAGCAAAGAAAAATCCCGAAATATGCAGGACGGAGGAGAAAGCACACTTTGAATCCGAAGATTTCGAGGATGTCGTCGGCGAACTCAATCAAGTGGATGATGCTGACCTAATCTGTATTGGGTGTCCTCACTCCTCCATCGAGGAAATAAGGAAGCTGTCGAATATGGATACAGAAAAGGAAGTTTGGATTTGCCTGGCCAGAGGACTACGGGAAGATCCCAAATTGAATGAAGACCTCGAAAATCTTCAGAACGAAGATGTGAAATTCGTTTGTGATACTTGTATGGTAGTTGCACCTCTATCCGAGATGGGGTATTCCAAGATTGGCGTGAATTCGGCCAAAGCCGCGCATTACGCTCCCTCTCTTGCAGGAGTTAAGGTCCATCTGGCCCCTCTGGAGGATCTATTAAAATGAAGCTAAGGGGGAAAGTCGTGCAAGAGGGAAAAGCCGAAGGAGCGGCTCTAGTGAGCAAAGAACCTATCTCTTTCCTAGGAGGAGTAGAACCGGAGACGGGTGAAATAGTGGAAGCGGGGCATCCGCAAAAAGGTAAATCCGTAAAGGATCAAATTCTGATATTTCCTCACGGAAAGGGAAGTACGGTAGGATCTTACGTAATTTATCAACTACAGCTTAACGGTACTGCTCCCAGAGCAATTATAAACAGGGTGGCAGAACCAATAGTCGCGGTAGGTGCAATAATATCAAATATCCCGATGGTACATAGGCTTGACAAGGACCCTCTGGAAATCATTGATAATGAAGATTTAGTAACAATAGATGGAAAAACTGTGATGGTGGAGAAGTAGATGGAAAAACCAGTTTCTAAATTCGAATGTCTCGCCTGTGGATATACAGATTACAGGATGTCCAATAAACCGGAAGGAGATCTTATCCTAGAGAGCTGTCCGCGCTGCCAAGGAGACATGGTTGTCAAAGAAAGGGATAATTTACCGGAAAAATTTGAAAAAGTTGGAGAATTGGTAAACAAGTACTTCAAAGTATGGGACTTCGTGGCATCATCCGAAAATATGGAATTTTTGGTGGAGAAGGAAGACCAAAAAGAAGCCTTTGACAACCTCTTGGACGACCTCAGAGAAATAAATCGTATCGCAAAAATGGAAAGGGAAGACGGCGAGCTTAAAATTTTGGTGCAGGACGCGCCGGAAATCGAAGAAAGTAATGTTAAGATAAATATTATATTGTTTTTGGCAACAATTGGCACGACATTTGGGGTCGCAGGATACTGGGGCCTTTACAGAAATGTCGTGCAAGCGGCTCTATTTTCTTCTTCACTGCTGTTGATCTTGGGAGCTCATGAACTTGCTCACAAAGTTACCACAGGGAAAAATAAGGTCGAAGCCAGCTGGCCTTACTTCCTCCCGATTCCTCATCCCTTGTTGGGGACTTTAGGGGCCGTAATAAAAAACAAGAGTCCAATACCTAATAAAGAAGCATTGGTGGAAATCGGAGCATCCGGACCTATTTGTGGATTTATACTCGCAATCCCTATAACTATCATTGGACTCGGTTTTCCTCAAGGGGCAGAATTTGCCATCTACGAAAATATTTTTACGGAAATCCCAGTTCCTCTAATTTTCTCTTTCATCGGGGAGTTTATCTTCGGGCTCGACTTAGCGGTCGTAAATCCAAATCCCTTAGCCTGGGCAGGATTCATTGGACTTCTAGTTACATGGCTAAATCTATTGCCCACCGGTCAACTCGACGGTGGTCATGTGGCAAGAAGCCTTCTAAGTCAGGAGGACCATTTTCTTCTAACTCGAATAATCGGTTTCTCACTAATTTTCATTGGCTTCCTAGCCTGGACGGGATTTCTTATCCTAGGTCTTTTAGTCCTGTTCATCGTTGGGAGTCCCCACCCTGGGGCTCTTGACAACGTCTCCGATCTGGCAAATCGTCAAAAGAAGATAGCGGTCGCTGTGTTGGTCATCTTTATACTAACATTGCCCGTACCTATCGGGGTGTTTTAACTTGAGCAAGGATAATACTGGAATATTCATAGCCCTGGAAGGTCCCGATGGATGCGGAAAAAGCACCCAAACGGAGCTTCTTTCGGAGTGGTTAAAATCGAAAGAATACGAAGTTAAAGTAACTCGAGAACCGACGAAAAATCCAGTCGGAAGTATCATCAGGGATTCTCTTAAAGGAGAAATTGAAATGCCCGTAGAAGCAGAAGCTCTTCTGTTCGCCGCCGATCGAGTTCTACATGTCTCAAACGTCGTAAGTCCAAGCCTAAAGGAGGGGAAAATCGTCATATCTGGAAGGTATATATATTCCTCTCTCGCCTATCAATCTTCACGAGGAATTTCTAAAAAATGGGTAGAAAAAATCAACGAATATGCAATAGAGCCGGATTTAACAATCTTTATTGATGTGCCTCCCGAAGTAGGTCTCAAGAGAAAGAATTCTACAAAGAAGGCCGACAAATTCGATAGAGATCTTAAACTCCAAGAAAGGGTTCGGGAAACCTACAGGGAACTTGCAAAGGACAAAGATATACCCCTGATAGATGGGACTTTGTCCAAAAAGAAGGTACAGGAGAAAATAAGAACCGAAGTAGAAAAAATACTACATGCTTAATTGCGCCGAAAATGGCAGCTCCTTAAAAACATTCTCGGCAGCTTTTCCTACTCCTTTCCTATACTCATCAGTTGTGTATACTCTCAAAAGATCCACATACCCCTTCAAAACATTCACAAGCCGAGAATGTTCCGAGAGGGAGACAAGATCTTTCTTTCCGTCCACGGAGACCTCAAATATTGGAACCTCTTTTGGATCGATTTCACGAGGATAGTACGGCATTGAAGCTAAGGTAGGAACATCAACAGTGACGTATTCAGAATCGACATCGGCTTTTTCAGCAATTTCCTCCTCTTTCTGATGTCTAACAGATGCATCTCCAAGAAGTTTAGCCACATATTCATCCCGAAGGTGAACCTCCCGTTCGTATGCAGGTTTTAATAAATCTCTTCTATCCAATCTCCTGATGTTTTCTTTGGCGATTTTTGCATTCCTCCGTCCTTCCCCTTGGTACTTCGATGGATCAAGCTTTCTGAGTTCACTAATTACATGAGCATCATCTAACTGGAGGAATTCTTCTATGTCGTCAAAGGTAGTCAAACCGAGAAACCTTCGTGCATGGTTCATTGCCTTCCTAAGCATAATTTCGGCAGCCCTCACGGAGTGATGGTAATAAACATTTAGAAACATTTCATATCGAGCTATTATAAAGGTTTCAAGAGCGGACAATGCTTTTTTGTTTATTGCGATGTTTCCTTCCATTATTTCCATCGAGTGAATTAACCGGTTGATATCTATTCTACCATACTCTACTCCAGTAAAGTAGGAATCTCTTAAAAGAAAGTCCATCTTATCTGCATCGAACTGACTGGTAATTATCTGTTTCAAATATTTCTCCTTCTCCGGTTCGCCAAAAATTAATTCCCCCAACTCCTCGGGATCATATCCTTGAGCTTTAATCTCATCGGCAAGCTTACTTTCCGTAATAACTTTCTTTCCAAGTTCTTCATGAGACAGGCCTAGGTGAGTTGAGAGGACCGATTCAGATGAATGAGAAAATGGTCCGTGCCCTATATCGTGGAGAAGTCCGGCGAGTCTAACTAATTGCCAATTCTCAGGTGGAGCTTCCTTTTCCCCTTTTAGGCTCTCAATTATTTTCCCTGCTATATGCATTGTCCCTAAGGCATGGGAAAACCGACTGTGATTCCCCCCAGGATAGGCAATATTGGAAACGGAAAGTTGTTTTATTCCTCTAAGTCTTTGAACGGGAAACGTGTCTATAATATTCTTCTCAATTTCGGTTATTCCTATATATCCAAAGACTGGGTCACGAATGTGCTTGGCGTGCATAGAATAGCCTTTTTAAAACATCCTTTAAGATTCTTATTGCAAGGCAGAAATCAATCAGCAATTCTTCGAAAAAATTTGATCCACTAATAATTGACAGTAGAGTAGATCATGCTGCATAAAGACTTTTAGGAGTTCGAGCGAAAGAGATTACCTGATATGAAAGCAAGGTACTCTCTTTGTGTTACAACCCAGACTCCTTTGGCCAGGTTTCAGGTGGACTTGGGGGAAATATACAATAAGTATGGAGAAGTCCCCGAACCTCTGCCACTCGACATGCTAGCTGAAGGGGAAGACTACTCTTACGCTCCAGGAGGAGTAACTCGTCTACTTCCTTCACTATTCCAGAGTTTGGAAGAAAAAGGGATAATCAGAAAGCCACATTGGATATCACTGAATCCTCTTGGACCGGAAACGGCTATCTCCGAGAATTCTACACTCCACAGCGTGTCTTTGCCTCCCCATGAATCTGCCCGATATGGACGATTTAAGGAAGCTTTCTGGAAAAACGTACATGGAGTGGAACAAGGCGTGATTCCGAAAAGAGACTTCCCAGGCTACGCCTTCTATAATTGGAAAACTGCCAAAAAGATGCTAGACCTTCACACCGAGAGCGATTTCGATCTATTCTATGTCCATGACTTCCAACTTCTTCCCACTGGATCTATGTTGGGACCCACGGCCCCGAAATTATTCAGATGGCACATTCCTCTTAAGATGGAAAATATGCTCCCCGAATGGAGAAAATTCCTACTCCAGTATTTGAACAATTATGACGGTATAATATTAAGCTGCGAAAAGTACAAGGATGAGCTACTAAATTCCGGCTTTGAAGGAAATGTATACCAACTCTATCCTCATATAGATCCAGATATGTATGGGGAGCCTTCTCAGGCGAAGTTAGAAGAATTTTGCGACGAATATGGGATTCAAGAAGACGAAAAGATTATTTTGGTCATTGCAAGATTAGACCCAATGAAGGGACAAGATGTTGCAATAAAAGGCCTAGCACAGATAGCTAGGGATTATCCGAAAGCAAAACTGCTTCTAGTAGGAAATGGTAGCTTTTCAAGCAGTGAAAAGGGTGGACTCGGATTACCGAAAGGTTTGAGATGGAAAAAGGAACTTGAGAGTCTCGCCTCTAGTTTGGGAATAAGCAATCGGATTACCTTCACAGGATTCATTCCTGATGAAGACCTAGAGGCGGCTCTGTCCAGAGCAGATTTACTAATTCTTCCATCCCTCTTGGAAGGATTCGGAATAACCGTCTTGGAAGGCTGGCTATACAAGAAACCCGTCATCGTCAGTTCGGAAGCTGGAGTTTCTGAGTTAGTAGAAGATGGGGAAAATAGCTATATATTCGACCCATCCCAACCTGAAGAACTCGCCGAAAAGATGGAGATGGTCCTATCTGACTCCGAACACGCAAAAGAGTTGGGAGAACGGGGATACCAGAAAGGAAAAGAATGTCATTTAGAAAATACCGCTGAGGAACTGACTGAAATAATGGAAGAAATCATATCAAAATAATAAGCATCAAAATTCTTTCAATAGCTCGGATAGTCTATCCAAAAATTCCGCAACCTCCTCAACATTTCGGAGATAAAAATCAGCCGCAGTCTCTCTTATTTCCTCGGAAACTAATATTCCAATCCCTGTATCCTCCAGCGCCGAAAATGCATATTCATCAGTCATATCATCGCCAAGATAGATTGTCATTGTCTCTTCCTCCAAATTGAGCAGGTCCTTAAGTAAGGAAATTGCTTTACCCTTATTCCATTCTCCTGCAGGAGTAACCTCCAGAACCATTTTACCTTGATTCGTTTCCACGAAGCCCTCATTCAAATAAGGTTTCGTTACCTCCATGAAGATCTCCTTCAATTCAGAAACATTCTCCTCGTCTACGAGGCGGTAATGGATGCTAGCTGTATACCCTTTATTCTCAACTATGGTCCCCTCGATGTGAGCGCTTTTTTCTTCTATCTCCTCACAAACCTTGTCAATTTTTTCCCTGGCCCGACGGGCCTGATCGCTAACGAACTCGATATTAGGTCCCTTGATAACCCGTCCATGTTGTCCGGAGTAATATATATTTTCAAGGCCTATCCTACTCTTCAGGTCCTCTATCGATCTTCCACTCAATATACTGACCGGGCAATAATCAGTTAAACTCGAAAGCCGAGTTCTTACATCAGAGGGAATTTCCACCTCTCCCGGAGTATCCGCTATAGGGGTTAGGGTCCCATCAAAGTCAGTAGCAAAGAAAATTGGATTTATAAAGAGTTCTCTAAGTTGGGTCCAATTGTCCAGCAAATTTTCCATATCTATCCTGAACCTCAAACCCTCTTTCTAAATAACAAAACTTCACATCTCCCTCTCTTCGCCCGTCAAACAATATGGTTCAAATCAAAGTTTTAATTCACCTATTATTGGCTACTTTTTCGATTTATAGGTTAGCTCTAGGAAGAAATTTGTATTCACGCTTTCTTCTAGTTTAAACAAGCTCTATTTTGAGTATGTGACATCCTCTCCGACCTGAAGGACGGAGCTTCCACCCATTCGCACCCTTCCAATCCGAGATTCAGGTGTTACCGGTGGAAGTGGCGTGGAGAGCCACCGACTCTTCATAGCCATTATTGACGGTTCTCCTCCGCTCACCGACTTGTCTCCCGCCAGAGGACGGGTCGTAGCTATGGAGTTCGGGGCACTGCCACTGGTGCCCCCGTTCACAGTCCCCGAGGTCCTAATGCCCCCGAACTCGGCTTCGGAGACTCGAACGAGGTCCTGTTTCAGACATACCGTGAACCAGTTATTCTCATTCTCTCGCCC
>CAYNPN010000016.1:0-34003 GCA_964399085.1 Hadarchaeota archaeon (SeqCode)
AAGACACCTTCCCAATCGTGGATGGGATGGGTGATGAATCCGATATGTTTTAATTGCCTTGGGCGAGAGAATGAGAATAACTGGTTCACGGTATGTCTGAAACGGGACCTAGTGGGCTGTGAACGGGGGCACCAGTGGCAGTGCCCCGAACTCCATAGCTACGACCCGACCTCTGGATACTCGCCTATGGCGGGAGACAAGTCGGTGAGCGGAGGAGAACCCTCGAAAATGGCTATGAAGAGTCGGTGGCTCTCCACGCCACTTCCACCGGTAACACCTGAATCTCGGATTGGAAGGGTGCGAATGGGTGGAAGCCCCTGCCAATCGGAGATTAGGGAGGGGAGGATGTCACTCTCTGAGCAAGGCCACTTCAAAGTGTCGGTCCCCGGTACCAACCTTATCCCCCCGAATCTATCGAGTGGTTTAATCATGACACCCGATTCTTCAGTAAAGAGCTAGAGTTTTTTTGTTACACCCATAACAAAAAATAATAACTCTTAGTCTTTCACCTTTAAAAGGAAATTAAGAATAAAATAAAGAGAGGTATTAGCATGGAAGATAAGTTCTATGTGACTACACCTATCTACTACATAAACGCCGAGCCCCACATAGGTCACGCTTATTCAACCATAGCAGCTGATGTATTGGCCAGATGGCATCGTCTGAAGGACGAGGATGTTTTCTTTCTCACTGGTCTGGATGAGGATTCGGCCAAGACCGTCGAAGCCGCCCATGGGGGAGGTTGGGATGATATCCAAGCCTATGCAGATTCTATGGCCGAAAACTGGCTCGCTGTCTGGGATGCGTTGAATATAAGCAATGATGATTTTATTCGGACTACTCAGGAAAGGCACCGACGGAACGTCAGGGAAATGATAAATGAGCTGAGAGAAAATGGAGATATCTATAAGGACACGTACGAGGGGCTTTACTGTGAAGGTTGCGAAGGCTACCTTTCTGAGAGCGACCTTGAAGATGGTAAATGCCCCTTCCACGATACGGAACCCGAATATCTGGAGGAGGAGAATTACTTTTTCCGGCTTTCCGATTACGAAGATCAGATTTATCAACATATCAAGCAAAATCCCGATTTTATACTTCCAGAAGGAAGGAGAAATGAGGTCCTTTCTTTTATAGAGAGCGGCCTGGAGGATGTCAGCATATCTCGTCCCCATCTCGATTGGGGCATTCAGGTCCCCTGGGAGGAGGAACAGACGGTTTGGGTCTGGTTTGATGCCCTAATAAATTATTTGCTTCCGGAAGAGTTTTGGCCAGCCGACCTCCACATAATTGCTAAGGATATTTTGAGGTTCCACTGCGTGATATGGCCCGGCATGTTGATTGCCGCAGGCTACGATTTGCCGGAGCAAATCTACGCTCACGGCTTTCTCACAGTGGAGGGAAAGAAAATAAGTAAATCGCTTGGAAATGTGATTGATCCTGTCTATCTCTCAGAGAAATATTCCACCGATGCCTTGAGGTATTATCTGATTAGAGAGAAGACGCTTGGACAGGATGGAGATTTTTCGGAAGATGACATGATAAATAGGTTTAACACTGAGCTTGCCGATGTCTTCGGTAATTTAGTTCACAGGACGCTTACCTTTATAGATAAAAATTTCGATGGTGAGGTTCCGGAAGGAGAAGTTGATCCCGAAATCGGCGAGAAAATAGAAGAGAAAGTTGAGAATTTCGATGAATTAATGGAAGACGTGGAAATTAACCGAACCTTGGATAATATAATATCTCTGGCTCGTGAGGGTAATGAGTACTTCCAGAGATGTGAGCCATGGAATGCGGACTCAAAAGAGGCAGGGAGATGCCTCTATAATTGCATTAATCTGGTGGACGCCCTTGCTACTTTACTCTATCCCTTCGTTCCGGATTCCATCGAAAAATTAATTGAAATGATGAATGTAGATTTGGGCAATTTAAGAACGGTTAAGAAATACAGGATTGAATCTGGACATGAAATTAATCAGCCCGAGATACTCTTCGAAAAAGTAGAGCAGCAAGAAAAAGAGGAGGTGAAAGAGGAAATGATTTCATTTGATGAGTTTCAGGATCTCGATTTGAGAATTGGAAGGATAGAAGGAGTTGAAGAGATAGAGGGATCCGATAACCTCTATAAATTACATATCGATGTCGGGGGGGAGTTGAAGCAGAGCGTGGCCGGTTTGAAGGAAGTTTACTCCGCTAAGGATTTGGAAGGAAGAGAAGTGCCCGTTCTCGTGAATCTAGAACCTTCCGAAATTATGGGTGTAAAAAGCGAATGTATGATATTAGCAGCTGCTGTCGACGACAAACCAATTCTCCTAAAACCTGATAAAGAGGTAGGGGCTGGAGCCGAGATAAAGTAGTAGTTCTATAAGTCTCGGTGGAAAATTGAGTAAAGCTTTAACTATGAGGCAGTCAGATATGCTCGTTTTTGATCTCCATGTCCATACAATTAATTCGGGAGATTCCAGATGCGAGGTAAAAGATGCCATAAATTCTGCTAAAAAGAAAGGCTTAGATGGAATAGCGATTACTGATCACGACACTACTTCCGGCCTGGACGAGGCCTTCAAATTAACTCAGGATGAGGATTTTATTGTTATACCAGGAATAGAGGTTTCCAGTAAGGACGGACACATTTTAGGATTGGGAATCGAGGAGAAAATTCCCAAGGACCTCCAGGCGAGTTCTACGGTCGAAAAAATTAGGAAGAAAGGAGGAGTTGCCGTTGCTGCTCACCCATTTAGCATGGATTTTAATCCCTTTTCACCCCTTAAATCCGATTTCGACGCTATAGAGGTATTTAATTCAAGACGATATATCGGAAATAAATTGGCGAGAAAATATGTAGATGAGAAGGGGGTTCCGGTTACTGGGGGGTCTGATGCACATTTTTGCGATGAAATAGGTTTAGCCGGAGTAAGGGTAGACACAAATCCTCGACCGAGTGATGTCTTGAAAAAGATAAAGAAAGGGGATGTTCGGGTTTTTGGACGATATCTTCCACCCCTAAATTATATTCGAAAAATTTTCTTCACCATTTTCGGGTAAAGCTCCTCGTTTTCAGTCCCTAAAATTTAACCCGGAGTTATTTAATCCTGCGTTAACCAAAAATAAAAAAGAGGAGATGGGAGGGGTCGAGTGAGGGCGGTTCCCTCCCTTCAGGACTATCCGCGGAGGGCTCTTTGTAGTCTCCGCTAGAGATAGTCTATATTGAGATTGAGGGGAGTCTCAGCCTTTTCACAGCTGGACTCCCCCGGGGTGTTTGTTTTGTTCTCGGAGGCTGGGCCGAGTAGGAGGGGTGAACTAGCTCCACTGATTAAAAGGATCGTTTGAAGAGTCTCTCCCAGACTTCTGTCTATCCGGGCTCCCAAAATTCTCTGAGCTTGAGGATTGACATGTTCTTTTACAACATTTCCTATTTGATTCGCTTCCGATATGCTGACATCAGCCCCGGCAACGTGCATTATCACACCATCTGCTGAGGAATAATCTATATCACCTAGCAAAGGACAGGCCAAAGCTTGTTTGACCGATTCCTCAGCTCTATTGTCTCCTTCTGCTTCCCCGGTTCCTACTAGCATTATACTTCCAGTTTCCATGATGGCTTTTACATCCGCAAAGTCGAGGTTAATTAGACTGGGGACCATAATTGTCTCGGTAATCCCTTTTAGGGTAGAGGTTAAGACTTCGTCAGCCATAGTGAAGGCATATCGCATTGGTAGTTTTGCAGCCATATCGTAAAGCCTGTTATTGTCGATAACGATTACTGAATCGGCGTGCTTTCGTAGTTCTTCGAGACCTTTTTTAGCGGTCTCCTCCCTCTGCTCCACTTTAAACGGCATTGTAGCCACCCCAGTTACAACTGCTCCTTCTTCCTTTGCGACTTCTGCTGCTATTGGAGCTCCACCCGTGCCGGTTCCTCCACCTAGACCACAGGCGATGAATACGAAGTCCGACCCACGGAAAGCTTCTCTAAATTTCTGTCTGGAGTTTTCTGCCGCTCTCTTACCTACTTCTATTGACCCTCCGGCACCTCTACCTCCAGTTATCTCTTTCCCAACGGGAATCTTCTTATCAGCTTCGACTCTTTTAAGATGAGTATGATCGGTATTGATAGCTATCTTTTCTACTTCTTCAACTCCTTCAGACACGATTCGATCCACCGTATTATTGCCTCCCCCTCCTATTCCAGCTACCTTTATTTCGGGTTTTTGCATCTGATATTCGGTCTCGCAGGACGTGTTGGGTGAAGATTCGTCAGCGCCCTGCAAGGCACTTTCTAGCGGACTTTTCATATTATTCCTCTGTCCTAATTAATTCGAGATATTTTCTTTCTATCAAACATTCTTTCATATTATCTTATTCCTCGGAGATATTCGTATATCCTTCTTCCTCGGCCTCCTTTCCGAGCTGGAGGAGTTCTTGCCGTTTTTCAATGTTGTCATCCAACCAAGACTGAATGAGGTTCCTTATGACCTCGCTCCGAGTATTCCCATATACGCCGATTAGGTCATCTACCACTTTTAATTGGACTCCACCTAGGAAAACTCGAACCTCAGCCTTTTTTTGTTTCTTCTCGGGCACCTGTTCATCCTCCGACTGCAGTTAAACGTCATTCTAACGTCAGTCTAACTGCAGTTAAGTTTTAGAGGATATGTTGTATTTAAGAGTTTGGTCTGGTCAGCAGGGATTTCAGAAAACTCGTAAAAACTTATTTAAATGATATGAAAGCATTCTAAGTTAGTGAGGTGAATTGAGTGAATTCTTCCCGAATTTTAGGGGGATTACTATCTGTAGTTAGCGCTCTTGTGGCAATCCTTCACCTGTATTACGGCTACATAAATGCGTTTTTAAAAGGAAGTTCTTGGGTACCTTCCCAGGGCCTAGCATTTGCTCTACCAGTTACAGTTCTGGTTTTGATAGCTACTGGATTGGGTTTTTGGCTAGGGTGGATTATGGCAACTACTAAGGAAGCAGAACCTTCCCCGGCGCCTACAGTTGAGGAAGAAGAAAGTGAAGAGATAGAAGTAGAAGGAGAAGAAGCCGAATAATCGGCGCATCCTTCAAGAACTATTTTAAACTTGCCGACACCTTAAAGTTTGAAGGTGTCAGGGTGAATTATAGACGTTGGATTATAGTCGGATTCATAATAGCCATATCTATATTTACCTTCTGCCATCTATGCACTTCCGGAGATGATTACGAATTTCTGACGACCTCCGATAGTGGATATTTCTATGGAATAGCACAGGAAATTAATCAGGAGGACGGATTTATTGATAATTATACCCTGTCTCATGCTCCACAAGGAAAGTCCGTACCTCAAAAGAACCAATTCCAGCCTTTATTATTAG
The DNA here is from genome assembly GCA_964399085.1 of Hadarchaeota archaeon (SeqCode). Taxonomy (GTDB): domain Archaea; phylum Hadarchaeota; class Hadarchaeia; order Hadarchaeales; family JAGGTB01; genus CAYLJV01. The sequence goes on from CAYNPN010000016.1 coordinate 5,355, forward strand.
TTACCTTTTATCGAGGTCTAAACGCTGTAAATCCCAACGTTACGCTTCATACTGCTTCCCAATATATAGGACCGTTTTTATTTGCGTTGGCGGTTATAGGTGCGTTCTTGGCGGCTAAGGAGTTGGGTGGAGATTTAGCCGGTTGCGCCTCGGCGTTGTTCTTTAGTACACTAGTGGGTTCTATGTACTGGTCTAAGATCGGTGCATTCGACAGGGAAATTACTCTGATTTTCTTCGGAACCTGGCTGTTCTATCTTATTATTAAAGTTTTCAAATCAAAAGGATTCGGAATATTAAAATGGTCGATTTTTGCGGGACTTCTGTACGGGCTATTTTTGATTACTTGGGGAGGAGCCCTCTTCTTGGGAGTGATTATCGGTTTGGCTTTGCTTCTAATCATTTTGGAAAAGGCCGTTTCAGGCTTGGGTTTTCTATTAGTAGGAATATTATCGATTCTAGTTGGAAGTTCTTTCGGCCCATTTGACGTGGCCGAGCTTATAGGTGTTTTTACGATTCTAGCTGGCCTGATAAGAATAGCTAGAGATTGGGAGTCAGTCAAGGTTATCGAGAAGAGGATCTTTGAGAGTATAAGATCGAACTTGAGAACTATCGGTGGGATTTTGACGGTTCTCGGAATTTCAACAATCATAGTAGTTTTATTAGGGGGCTCATCCCCTGATATTTGGATTAATTTGTTCACGAATAAGATAGCTGGGTTTGTGGGAATAGGCGGTGGTGGGGCAGGAGCAACTTTTCCCGCTTTCGCCGGAGAGATGGCCAAAGCTAGTCCATCACTAGGCCAATATTTCTTTAGACCTCGATCTTCAGTGGATTTGGTAACTCAGCTGTATCGAAATCCTGTCCTTGTCCATATCACGATCCTTTTAATTGCCGCCGCCATGACGAAGGTTTTCATGACCTCGAAAAATGAGAATTATCTGGCTTTCGCTTGGTTATTCATCTTGGCTCCGATGCCCCTCCAGCAGGGTAGGTTCTTCCGCATGTTTTGGCCCATGTGGCCCGTTCTGGCAGGATTTGGTGTAGGGGTATGTATAGGCTGGGCGAAAGACTTGATTTTCTCCCCCAGCCTATCAACCTCTGGGATATGGGAAAAGATCAGACATCCTCTTGTTTTGGCTATCGTATTTGTCATTTTAGTCACACCATTCATATTCAATGCTAGGGCTAATGCATCGGGTACTAGCCCAGCCCCGCACGCAGGAAGTTTGGGATATAATAAGCGTTACTTCGATTTGTATGAGGCCTCCGAATGGATCAAAAATGATTCACAGGGATTACCATATGAAGATTCGATAATTGGCATTCACTGGAGTTATGGTTCGTTCGTTGCTGGCGCGAGCAATCGTCCCACTATGACCGATGGAGCTCAGACTAGTGGCTGGCGAGGCGAATGGGAGAATGCTCAAGGACCCAAACCACCCGATTATATAAAATATATTGATAATCAGGGCAACGGAAAGATAATTGGCCTAAGGGATGTCCCGATTCGGGAAAATGAAGTTAACGGACGTAGAATAGATATGAGGATCCTCTATAGTGCAAATCCAGAAAACTTCGCAGATATATTGAGGCTTTATGAAAAATATGATGTAGGGTTGGACTACTGCATCTTTGACTATACATCCAGCCATCAATATGGGAGAATGTATAGTTTTGAAAAGGTTTTCAACTCCAACATTGAAAACGTGAGAAACTCTCAAAACACAGAGTTGATAGCTAGAACTCAACAAGGGCCGATTATTAGATACTATTTCGAGAATAGCCATGTTGATTTAGTTCTCTCAGGGAAGTTCGCTCGGGCGTCTATGGTGGAGTATAGGCATCTATTCAACGTCGATAACGATATGATCGAATGTATCATCGATAACTTAAATGTGGAGAACATTAATACAGAGCTCGAAAATGCGTTTAGTGAGAAAGATTATGAGCTTTCTGATGAAGCTTCTGCAAGTCTCATTGAAGAGGACAATAGTTGGAAGATAATTGACGGGGATAATACTTACACCATTGAGAACGGGAAAGGTAACCTAGAAATTTACGAAGATAAAAGGAGTAAAATTGGTGTCTTCTTGAGAAGTAAGATCAGAAAGGAAGAAGGACACAAATTAGTTTTCCAATTTGCCAATGATATGGCTGGTTTTAGACCAACTGATTTTGCTCATAAAACTTTGATTATCGATCAGAGAAATAAAGGATTAGTTCCCAGCCCCGAAAATAATAAACTCCCGAGGGCTTTGTTAGCCGATTATCGAGTCCCTGTGTCTAAACTCGTAAAATCCGATTATAAACTACCTCATTATATCGAGAATGTTTTCTATCCCTCCTCCCGCCGCAATTTCGTAGTAGCTAAAATAAACGAAGAAGAACTATGAGTAATTGAAAAAGAGCTTTGAGGAATTAAGGAGTGTTATTTTGCAAAGACCTCGTGGGACCCGAGATCTCTGGGACGGAGATTTGAAACGGATTAGGAAGACCCAGAAAGGTTTGAGAGATATATTCAAGCGTTACGGTTATGAGGAAATTGAGACCCCCATTTTCGAGAATTTAGAACTATTTACGGAGAAGAGCGGTTCCGAGATAATGGATCAGATTTATCACTTCGAAGATAAATCGGATAGGAAATTGGCCTTGAGACCAGAGTTGACTGCTCCCTCTATTCGGATGTATATCAACGAGCTTAAAAGTGAACCCAAACCTCTGAAGATATTCTATTTCGGCCCCTGCTTCAGATATGAACGCCCCCAGGCCGAGAGATGGCGGCAGTTTTTGCAGGCCGGCGTGGAACTTATCGGAACCGACCGTCCCGAGGCTGATGCAGAGGTAATCTCCCTTACCAATGATGCGATGTTTGAACTGGGCCTCAAGGAGTATTCCTTACAGATAGGCCATATCGGCCTTTTGAGAAAAATTATGAGTCAAGGCGGCGTTGACAGGGAAGATCAGGACCCAATCCTCAGAGCAATCGACAACGACGAAGAAGAGAGGCTCAATAAGAAATTGAGAAGTGCCGAGGTTGATGAAGAAATTCAAAATAAAATAAGACAACTCATCGCTCTCAAAGGTAGCTCCTCCGATGTTGTGGAGGAGGCAGAAGAGCTACTTGGGGATGTCCCAAGTGCCGGGGAGGTAATTGAGAACTTTCGAAATATTATGAAGAGACTTAGACAGATGGGTGTGGAAGACTATATTATAGATTTTGGAGTTGCGAGGGGTTTGGAATATTACACGGGTTCAGTTTTCGAAGTCTATTATAATGATATTCAGCTTGGCGGCGGCGGCCGATACGATGGATTGATAGAGTCCTTGGGAGGGGAACCTACTCCCGCCGTAGGAGTGGGCTTTGGAGTAGACAGAACGGCGAATCTTTTGGAAGAAAATAGCCATGATTTGAAAGATGAAAAGCTAGACGCGATGCTGTTACCGACTGACGAATCCATGTTGGAAGAAAGTCTTAGTCTGGCTAGGGGTTTGAGAAAGGAAGGATATAGGGTTGATATCGATTTGATGGGAAGGAGTTTGAGTAAGTCTCTCAGTTACGCCGATTCTAGGGATGTAAGGTATGCTATAATTATTGGACCGGATGACTTGGCTGAGGGTAGAGTTACAATCCGGAATATGGGAACCGGGAATCAGGAGAGGGTCTTCAGGGAATCTGTTCCTAAAAGATTATAATCAGTATTTTCCATCGACCCCATGATTTTTCTGTAGAGGAAATGCATGTTGAGTAAGATTAGAAAGAAGATAAAACCGTGGATAGAATCTGTTGCAAAGCCATTCGCCAGCGCCGGTTTTACTCCAAACCATATCACCTTTATAGCGTTGGCTGTGGGGATAGTTGCTGCCTATCTCTTTGCTGTAGGGAAATCCCGGATAGCAGGGATAGTGGTCTTGGTCTGTGGATTTTTCGATGTAATTGATGGGGCTGTCGCGCGTATTACTGGAGATATTACAAAGTTTGGCGGGGTTTTAGATTCAGTATTTGATCGTATCACCGATGCTATACTTTATCTGGGCATCCTTGTTGGAGGGATAAATTCTCTGTTCGGTGAACCGATATGGGTTTTACCCTTTGTGGCTTTGGTTGGAAGTTATATGGTGAGTTACGTTAGAGCGAGGGCGGAATCGGCCGGATCGGGAAAACTCGACGTCGGAATAGCTGAGAGGGCCGAACGATTGATAATTATTGCTGTCGGGGCAGTTGTTGGCTTAATGAGTTACTCTCTCCTTTTAATAGCAATTCTAACCTTTATAACCGTAATACAGAGAATTTGGGCTGCTCGAGGTAACTTGGAGTGAAATATGAACTCTTTTATTGTATTATTGTGTTATTCGCTTCCCTCTGTTTCTCAATGAAGAGGAATATTATTTTCTATCAATTACTCAACCGCAAAATTTACAAAGGTATCCTTTCTTGATGTACTTCAAGTAGAGGGGACATGTAGGTGTAAAGATGAGTGAGATAAATGTTGCTATAGCCGGGATTGGGAATTGTGCTTCTTCCCTCGTTCAAGGGGTTGAATACTATAAGGATGCTAATGAAGGAGAATCAGTTCCGGGCCTTATGCATGTGAATTTTGGAGGCTATCATATCAGGGATATCAATTTTGTAGCAGCGTTTGATGTAGACGCTAACAAGGTCGGAAAAGACTTATCGAAGGCTATTTTCACGAAGCCTAATTGCACTGAAGAATTTTCAGAAGTCCCTGAAAAGGGGGTCGAGGTTAGAAAAGGCCCGGTCGAGGATGGACTCGGAAAATACCTTCAAGGAAAAATACCTATCGATAAGTCGCAAGAAGCAGTGGATGTGGCTCAGGTACTTGAGGATTTGGACGTCGATGTACTGATAAGTTATATGCCCGTAGGCAGCTATAAGGCTTCAAGATTCTACGCCGAGGCGGCTTTGAATTCCGGGACTGGTTTTGTGAATAGTATCCCTGAATTCATTGTATCCGATGATGAGTGGGGCAAAAAATTTGAGGAAGCCGGAGTACCTTGTGCAGGTGATGACATAAAATCTCAGGTGGGAGCGACCATACTTCATCGAACTATGACCAATTTGTTGAAGAACAGAGGTGTGAAGGTTGAGGAAAGTTATCAACTGAATGTGGGGGGTAACACGGACTTTTTGAACATGCTGGAAGAAGATAGGCTGAGCTCCAAGAGAGTTAGCAAAACTGAAGCCGTCTCGTCGCAAGTCCCCTACGAAGTTCCCCTTAGAATAGGCCCAAGTGATTATATCCCCTTTTTGGAGGACAATAAGGTTTGTCACATTTACATCAAGGGAAAGAAGTTCGGAGATGTCCCCTTAACTATCGATGCGAAGCTCTCGGTGGAAGACTCTCCAAACAGTGCTGGCGTCGTTATTGATGCTCTTAGAGCAGTTAAGCTTGCAAAGGACAGGGGCATCGGAGGGCCACTTACCAGTATCTCCGCTTATTCCTTCAAGCATCCACCTATTCAGATGACGGATTCCGAAGCCAAGCAGGCGGTTGAAGAATTTATTGATGGAGAGAGGGAGAGGTAAATATGAAACTCGATTCCGTCGTCGTGGGGCACGTTACCGTCGATGTAAACGTTTTCCCCCACGGAGTGGTCGAAAACGTTTTGGGGGGAGCACCCACCTATTCCGGATTTGCCCTAACATCTCTGGGAGATGAAGTAGGAATTGTTTCAAGAATAGGAGAAGATTTTCCAGAATACTTCCCACCTCTCTTCAGTAAGTTCGGTCTCAACACAGAGGGGATTTTAATTACTTCGGGCGGTACCACCAAGTTTGAAAACAAATATACTGAGGAGGATGAAAGAAAGCAAGTTTGCAAGGAAGTTTCAGGCTCTATTACCCCTGATGATATTCCCCAAGCTTATCTGGATACTGATAGTTTCTATGTTTCCCCCGTGATGAATGAGGTATCCCCGGAGACGGTATCCATGGTTTCGGAAGGGGGAGGGCTTGTAATGCTTGATCCTCAGGGTATATTCAGGAAATTAAAAGACTCCGGTGAGATTGGGTTAGAGAAGCCCGATGATCTTGAGGACTATCTTTCGAATGTAGATATCATAAAAATTGGAAAAGAGGAACTCAAGGTCTTCGACGAGTCTAGGGAAGAGGTATTGGAGAATCTTTTAGACATGGGACCCGAAGTAGCGATATTAACATTGGGGGAAAAGGGTTGTGAGGTTCTCTCCGATGACGAGGTTTCCGAGGTCGATGGGATTGACGTCAAAGCCGAGGATCTTACTGGAGCTGGGGACGTCTTCGGTGCCGCTTTTCTTTACAAGTATCGTATTTCTCAGGACTCCATTAGATCGGCTAGGTTTGCGAATGCTGCGGCCGGTCTTAAGATAGAGTATAAAGGACCTACAGGTTTTCCTTCAGAGGAAGAAGTGGAAGAGGTTATATAAGCTATTAATAAGTTTGAGCTACAAGAACGGGTTCGTCCGTTTCTTCCCCGCAAATTGGGCATTTCCCAGATTTCTTCTTTCCATCGACTTCCTTACCCAAAACATCGCCGCCGGTTCTGTCTTCTATTCTTAATCCGCAGTCCTCTTTTCCGCACCATGGTATTTTGATTATCCCTTCTCTATTCTCCAATTTTTCTCTGGCTTCTTCGATATCTTCAGCCCAAAATATTCTTCCTTCTAGGAGAGATTCAGCTCTCTTTTTCATATCCTCGAAAATGGTTTGGAACATCTCTTCCGTTTCTGAGACCAAAGAATCGAGAGGTACTTCCTTTTTGTCACCGGTATCACGCCGTACGAACGTAATAGAGTTTTCCTTTACTTCATTTGGTCCTACCTCTATTCGCAATGGAACTCCCCGACGTTCCCATCTATAGAATTTATCCCCGGGTCTCAAGTCCCTTTTGTCAAGTTCTGTTCTGACGCCGGCTTCTTCCAGCCTTTCCTCTACTTCATCAGCATAGCTATGAACGTCTACATCTTCTTCCTTGTAAGGAATGGGAACTATCACGATCTGGATAGGAGCAAGTTCTGGAGGTAGACATAATCCCCGGTCGTCTCCGTGAACCATTATTATGGAAGCAATTGCTCTGTCCGATATTCCATAACTAGTCTGGTGGAGATGCTCTTGTTTTCCCTCCACCGTTTCGAAGGTAAGATCGAAAACCTCCGAGAAATTTTGGCCAAGATTATGAACGGTTCCTATCTGAAGTGCGCGTCCGTCCGGAGCTAGGGTGTCGAAAGCCAAGGAATAGTCGGCGCCGGCGAAGGTGTCCCAGGGAGGCCTCCGTGTAATCGTATAGGGAACCCCTAGTTCATCAAAAAATTCTTTATAAATATCTATAGCTTCTTCCACTTGCTCTTCTGCTTCCTCTCTCGATTTGTGAGCAGTGTGAGCTTCCTTGAAGGTTGTGACTTCTCTGAGCCTGATTAGGGGTTTAGTCATCTTAGTTTCGTGTCGGAAAATGTTGACTATTTGATAGATTTTCATAGGGAGGTCCGTATGAGATCTAATCCATCTTTCGAGCATAGGGTAAATAGAAGTCTCGCTAGTAGGTCGAAGTGCTAGGTCTACATTTAGTTCCTTCTTTCCTCCATGCGTGACCCAGTATGCTTCATCTTCAAACCCTCGGATATGCTCGCCTTCTTTTTGGAATATATCCCGTGGAATAAGGAGAGGGAACAAAACCTCTTCGTGCTCGGATTCCTCTAGAAGGTTTTTTATTATATCCGTCGTATTATTTCGGAGTTTAAGTCCATATGGCTTCCAAACATAAAGTCCTTTAACTGGATATTGGATATCCATTATATCCGCTTGAGATATGGCGTCGTTAAACCATTCGCTAAAATTTTCTTTCCACTCTTCTCGCTCCATTTTCTAACCCTTTGAGAATTTCTATAATCCAACTTAAACGTTTCCTTGAGTACCTTCAGAGACTGTTGACGAGCATGATTTTAAATCGTTTTATGGATTGTTAATTTTAATTCCATCGATTGGGACAAAGAATGTGGAAATTTTAGATGCCTCTAGATGCATTTATCGTTTTCGAAGGAGAATGGTTTTCTATTCCTTAGAAACAGACTCATTTTTTATGGTAAGGTGAGGAAGAAATAAGTATAGGGGAGGTGAAAAATTGGCAAAAGTAGCTAGAAAGGTAGTTGAAGATGCTGGAGTGGACGTGGATCAGCTTTTGGAACTTTTGGTCAAAAATGCTGCTGCGGAGTTAATAACATATTATTATTACACAGTTCTTAGGGTCAACCTAATTGGATTGGAAGGCGAAAACTTGAAGGAAATTGCCGAAGATGCGCGGATAGAGGACAGAAACCACTTTGAAGCCCTTGTACCAAGAATATACGAACTTGGAGGAGAGATCCCAAACGATATGAAGGAGTTCCATGATATTTCAGGTTGTCCGCCTGCGAAGCTTCCCGAGGATTCGAAGGATGTTGAGGATATTCTAGAGGTTCTCGTCGAAGCCGAAAGATGTGCGGTCAGACAATATACCAACGTATGTAATATGACCGCAGGGAAAGATCACCGGACTTACGACCTTGCTAAGGCAATACTACACGAAGAAGTCCAACACGAATCATGGTTCGCTGAGTTTTTAGGTGAAGGACCATCGGGTCATTTCAAAAGGGGAGAGAAGAATTCGCCCTGGGTATCGAAATTCCTAGAGTGAAAACTTCCTCCAATCTTTCTCTCTTTTTCTTTTCTCTTTGTCTTGAATAGCTATTCCATCAAACTCGTCTAGTCCTAGTTTGAAAGCCTGTCTATGCCCGATATACCTTCAAAATGTGTCAAGAGCAATTTTAGAAAAAGCCGAGGTTAGTCAGTTTTTTAGTTCTCTATCGACTAAGTGATGGAACATACCGACTACCTTCTCATTAATATGGCATGAAATTCCATCGACGCTACTCTTGGGTTCCTTGGTTATCCCATCGAGTGCCCCCGAATCTACGCATTTTTCTATCAATTCCCTTTCCCGATCCTCTTTATGCATTAGTTGGACACCTTCAAGGATCGAAAGGCCGGATACTATCCCGTATGCTCCCCAGTTCGAAACAGTACTGACAAAAAGTTGGTCTACCTCTGTGGTTGAGGCAATTTTTCTACCGTTTGGGATTTTCTCCCCAACGGTATGAGAAATATTTCCCATACCAATCTCATTCCCCCCGTCACCAATTCCAATTGTGGGAATTTCCTCCTCTCTTGCCTTAGAAAATAAAGAATCTACCTTACCCACCAAACCAGTTATTTCGTTGCCTTTCATATCACGGTGAACACCATTTTGATTCATGCCTGGCTTCTCGATTGACATCAACAAGCCCGGTTTTTGTTCTTTTAGCAGGGATAAGCAAAATTCCCGGGCCCCAACGATATCTGTGGAGATCTTTTCTACTTCAATTCCCTCCATTTCCAACTCATCAATGAGATTCAGATGAACTTCTAGGTTAGTTTCGTCCAGAATAAGGGTAGTCTTCGCCCCGATTCTCATTAACGCGTTCGCGAGCGCGATTGTTCCGGGCGGCCCATCAGTTTCCGGACGTTCTTCAGGCACAACCGGGAAACCCGAGGCTATGATCACCGAACTTCCTTCCCCTATTGAGTTAGATAGAAGGTTTGAGATTTCAAACGAGAGAGGGATTGAGTCTCGTGCGGCCTCGTAAAGACAGTTATTGTTTCGAGTGCCCACACTGAGGTTGGCCAATCTGTCAATTTTTTCAAATGTCTTCAGGTTCAAACCGATACCTTCCGCAGGGTTTCAAACCAAAGGAGACCTTTCAGGTTTTTGGTACTTTTGGTAGTAGAGCGTTGCCCCGGACTTTTCCACTATTTAACAATAGCTGAGAAATCTCAATTTTTAATCTTTGGAAGGAAAAAGGTATATTTGTGCGAAATAATTTTTACGGGGACTAAACCGAGACAAAAAAGAGGGTGAATTATGTGAAAGTAAAGAAGTTAAAGGGGTTTCTGGAGAAGGAAGGCATCGATGCAAATTTCTACGAGTTTTCGGAGTCTACACTTACGGTGGACGATGCAGCTAGGCAGCTGGATGTCGGTTCCGAGAAGATAGTAAAATCCTTAGTTTTCAAGGATGAGGATAATAAACCAATTATTGCTATTGTCCCTGGTAATAAAGAGGTCGATGAGGACAAACTCGCGGCAGTCTATGGTAAAGAGGTAGGAATAGCTAAGGCTAGAGAAGTAGAAGATTTTACTGGATATAAAATTGGTGAAGTCCCCCCTGTAAATCATAACCTACCTACGTTCGTCGATTCTGAAGTCGCCGGTTACGATAGGGTTATAGCAGGCGGTGGTTCTACCCACACCTTGGTCGAATTAAATCCGGAAGATGTAATTGAGACTACGGATGCTGAAATCGCAGATCTTGTATAACGTCTCAAACGTGTGTTAGCTTTTCGTAGCCATCTTCTAATACTAGAATCATGTCTTCGAATCTACAACCTCCGAATTCCCGAGTATAGATTCCGGGTTCAACAGTTATTACCATCCCCTCTTCAAGACATTCTTCAGATCCTATATTGAGATTGGGTGGTTCGTGGACGGATCGACCAACTCCATGACCTATCCCGTGAAGATAGTACTTCTCCATCCCCGCATCTCTAAATACTTTTCGCGCGGCTGCATCTATCTTCTTTACCTCTTTCCCGGCTTCTACTTCTTTTAGGGAGGCCTTTTGGGCTTTCTTGGTTAATTCTATAATCTCCTCCTGTTTGGAATTAGGAGAAATGGGGTAAGTCCGAGTCATATCAGAGCAGTAGCCTTTCCATTTGGCTCCTAAATCCACGGTGACAAATTCCTCCTCCCCCAACTCTCGGTTAGTAGCTTCCCAGTGGGGAAAACTGGAATTCGAACCACTCGCCACGATAGTATCAAATGGTACTACACCCGAGCCTAGCTTTCTCATCTCGTATTCTATTTCAGCGGCAATTTCGATTTCCTCTTTACCGGGTTCAATTAACTCCTTAGCTGCTTCCATCCCCTTGGATGCTATTTCTGCGGATTTTTTCATCCGATTAATTTCTTCCTCCGTCTTTTTCCTGCGCAGATTCCATATTAAATCTGAATCCTCTCGATATTCGGCTTCATGATTTGCTTTAATTTCTTCAAGGGTTTTATCCTCTAAATTGTCGTATCCGATCTTCTCGGACTCCAGCTCCTCTAGTATTGTAGCAATTGATTTTCCAACTCCCCCGAAAATGACAGCTTCCTTTCCCCGAATTGGAACCTTAGACTTTGCATATGCCCTAGTATCCTCTATTTCACTCTCTTTCCCCGCTCTATCAAAGTCCAGTCTCCTACAAAGTAAAATCGTCTTTTTTGTTGATACGATAGTCACAGCGGCCGAAGGAGTATCAGCTAAATACTGGGCGTTTTGGGTGGCCAAAAAAGTATCAAGTCCTTCGTTTTTTAGGCTCTTTTTTAACTTCTCTATCTTCATGATGCCTGAAACTTAATTGCACTTTCATAGTAAAAAAGAGCTTTTTCCAGAAAGTTTTTCTACCTTCTCAGGTTTTGATTTAATTTGATGACTTCGATAGATGAGGAAATTGAGAAAGTTAAGGAGGAAATCAGAAAGACTCCCTACAATAAGTCCACGGAGAGACATATCGGTAGACTCAAAGCTAAACTTGCCAAACTGAAGGAAGAGAAAAGGAAGAAGTCCAAGAAGAAAGGATCGGGAGAAGGATACGGAATTGAGAAATCGGGTGATGCGACTATTGTTTTGGTCGGTTTCCCGTCAGTAGGTAAGTCAACTCTCCTCAATGCTTTAACTGGAAAAAATTCAGAAGTGGCGAGCTATGAGTTTACCACACTCAAGGTTATTCCGGGCACTTTGAAATATAAAGGTGCTAACCTTCAGATTCTTGACGTACCGGGGATTATTTCCGGCGCTTCGGAGGGTAAGGGTAGGGGAAGGGAGGTAATTTCGGTACTCAGAAATGTAGATCTCCTTTTGATGTTGATAGAGCCATTTGAGTTGGAACAGTACGAACAGATTAGGGAAGAGATTTATGAGGCGGGCATACGACTCGATGGAGAGCCTCCTGATGTCGATATTAGAAGAAAAGAGAGTGGAGGCATTGATATTAGTTCTACAAAGGAATTAGAAATCGGGGAGGAGGAAATTCGCTCCATTTTAAGGGAAAATGGGATTGTAAATGCCGATGTCATGATTAGAGAAAAATTGGACAATGATCGTTTAATTGACGCGATTATGGATAATCGAGAATATATCCCGGGAATCGTACTCGTGAATAAGATTGACCTGGTGGATGATAATCAGCTTGAGGAAATAAAGGAATATGCGGAAGAGACAATCGAAGAAGAGGTACTCTACATATCTGCCGAAAAGGGAGATTTAGACATTTTGAAAGAGAAAATGTTCGAAAAGTTAGATTTCATCCGGATTTATTTAAAACCCCAAGGGAAGGAGGCGGATAAGGATGAGCCCATGATTATGGAGAGGGGAGCCACAGTGGGAGATTTATGTAGGAAAATCCACAGAGATATGGAAAATAGATTTAGATATGCTAGGATTTGGGGCGAATCGGCAAAACATCCGAATCAAAGAGTAGGAAAGGATCATGAGCTGAAAGACGGAGATATCGTCAGCGTTATAACCTGAGAAAAATATGTCTGTAAATCAAAAATGATTATAAATGGAGGTGAAAGCGTGGAGAAGGTTCTGATGGAGAAGGAGGAAAAAATTTGTACCATTATTCTCAACAGACCCGAAGTTAGAAATGCCGTCGACGGAGAGACGGCGAGAAAATTAGCTGAGAAGTTTCGGGAATTCGATGAGGATGAGGATATTAATGCGGCTGTGTTATGGGGTAAGGGAGGAAGTTTCTGTAGCGGAGCTGATCTTAAAGCTTTTGAGGAATCCCCGAAAGGAAGGGGAAATCCACTAAACGAAGATATGACCGAGATTGGGCCGATGGGCCCGACCAGAATGAAACTTTCAAAACCCGTCATTGCAGCGATATCTGGCCACGCCGTTGCAGGAGGAGTAGAATTGGCATGTTGGTGCGACCTACGAGTCATGGAAAAGGATGCGACTATCGGTTTATTCAACCGACGATTCGGGGTACCGCTAATAGATGGAGGCACAAAACGCCTCCCACGTCTGATTGGTATGAGTCATGCTTTAGATATGATTTTGACCGGGCGACCAGTTGACGCAGAGGAAGCTCATTCGATGGGTTTTGCTAATAGACTTGTTGAGTCTGGAAAGTCTAGAGAAGAGGCTGAGAAAATTGCCAGCCGGATAGCTGATTTTCCTCAGACCTGTCTTAGAAATGATAGGAGGACCCTTTACGAAGTTTTTGATTTGGATATTGATGAGGCATTGAAAACCGAATTCCAGCGGAGTAAAAAGGTATTTGAAAGTGGCGAACCGGAGGAGGGTGCTCGCAAATTTTCCGAGGGTGAAGGGAGACACGGAGCTTTTTAATTTTTTAGAATCGGAAAGCCTCTCCCAAATTCTGGCAAAATACATATCTTTGCCGTCTTCAAAGGGTTGGATATAAATTGAATGATTTTTGGGAAAAGAAAAGAAGTTTGAAAGAGAAATATGATTCTTCTGCCGAACATTACAATGACAGATACGAAGATATCCAGAGACGGAAATTTCGGGCCGTCGAGAAGGAACTCGATGATGTGAAACGTATACTGGATGTTGGATGTGGAACTTGTCTTTTTATAAGGGAATTTTCAAGTTTTGCGGATTTCGTTGTAGGGGTGGATCTCTCTTTGTCCATGCTTAGAAAAGCTAAAGCTCATGGAGCAAATTCGCCTCTTATTTCAGCGGATGCTGATAATCTTCCATTTGCGCGTGATACCTTCGGTGTGGTAGTTTCGCTTACCTTATTACAAAATATGCCCGAACCTATTCAGACCCTAAAAGAGATGGCTAGAGTGACTAGAGAGGGAGGTAAAGTTATTACCACCGTTTTGAAGAAGAAGTATTCCGTAGATGAAGTAGCAGATTTGTTAATTTCGGCGGGTCTAAAACCTAACAAAGTTGAAAGGATTTCTGAGAGCGAAGATGTTCTTGGCGTAGGTGAGAAATAAAATAGATGTGTTCGTTTTTGGATTCAATTCAGTCCTCCGTGTTGCCTAATTGATAGGGAATTCCTTCAAATTCCTGAGAAAAGATAAAAGCTGGAGGATTAGGCAAACTAATTAAAGAGTCTTCCATGAAAGACAAAGAGAGGGTAAGAATGACTACTGCTGTTTTAGTTATAGATATGATTAAAGATTTTGTTACTGGAGAGTTTGAAAATGAGAGGGCTCAAGAGATTGTTCCAAACATTAAAAAACTCCTGTCTGCGGCGAGATCTACAAATAAACCTGTAGTATATATTTCGGATTCCCATCCCGAGGATGATAGGGAGTTTTCCATCTGGGGCTCCCATGCTATTTCGGGGACCGAGGGTACCGAGATCGTGCCCCAACTTGAACCTAAAGAGGAAGATTTCACTCTCGAAAAACAAAAATATAGTGCTTTTTATGATACGGAGTTAGATTTTGTCTTGGAAGAGCTCATGGCGGACGAATTGGTTCTGACCGGAGTTTTGACCCATATTTGCATTCAACATACGGCTGCCGATGCCTTCTATAGGAACTACGACGTTATCGTTCCGGTCGGGTGTGTGGAGGACCAGTCTGATGAAGAAAATGAAACTGCACTTCAGTTCATAGAAGAGAACTATGGAGCAGAAATAATAGAATTTGAGGAGCTCATTAGGAGTTGGGAGGCGTGAAAAGGTTCCACGTGGCGTCCGAAGAGGAAGTTAAGTCCGGTAAAACGACGGACGTTTATTTTGATCGAACTGAGAAAATTTTAGAAGCGGAAGGTATTTCGGATAGGGAAGTCGTAGCCGAGGTTACTTCCGGTTCTCTACCTGAAGAATGGCCTTGGGGAGTGGTAACGGGGATTGATGAGGTTGCCTCACTCTTCGAAGACGTTCCGGTAAACGTATGGTCTTTTCCTGAAGGGACTTTCTTTACACCATTCGATCCAAGGGGTGTTAGAGTCCCTGTGATAGTGATTGAGGGCCCGTATCAGAAATTCTGCTCTTTGGAAACTCCCATGCTGGGATTCATTTGCCATGCTTCAGGTGTTTCGACTAAGTCAGCTAGAGTCCGAAAGGTTGCGGGAGATAAAGACATTCTTGCGTTCGGAATTAGAAGAATGCATCCGGCTTTGTCCCCCATGCTCGATAGGGCAGCATATATTGGGGGATTTGATGGCGTTTCTAGTCTGGCTGGCGCGGAGGAGATAGGAAAAAATCCGATGGGTACGATGCCTCACGCTCTTATGATTACAATTAGAGATCAGGTTAAAGCATGGATAGCTTTTGATGAGAATGTGTCCGAAAGGGTTCCCCGAATTGCTCTCGTGGACACGTATTCCGATGAGAAGGAGGAAACGTTGAAGGCCGCGGAAGCCCTTGAGGAAAGCTTGGATGGGGTAAGATTAGATACCCCCAGCTCGAGAAAGGGCGACTTTCCCGAACTTATTCGAGAAATAAGATGGGAGTTGGATGCCAGAGGCTACGAAGATGTGAATATAGTGGCATCTGGCGGCCTCGATGAGGAGAGTATACCACCTTTAGCAGAGGCCGGTGCAGATTCCTTTGGAGTCGGAACCTCAGTTACTAACGCTCCGGTTCTGGACTTTGCCCTAGATATTGTCGAGGTGGAGGGCGAACTAGCGGCAAAGAGGGGAAAATTGAGCGGTAGGAAGGAAGTTTGGAGATGTAAAGAATGCTTCGAGAATTGGGTGACTTTGAAAGACGATGAAATCTCAGAGTGTCCTTCCTGTGGATCAGAGACTGAAAAAATTCTTAAACCATTGATCGAGAATGGGGAGATAGTGAGAGATTTGCCGGGGCCCGAGGAGATTAGAGATAGAGTGCTGAATCAGTTGAAAAACTTTGAGTTGGAAGATCAATAACTCTCAATTTTTAATTTATCCAACAATATCTAATTATAAATGGAAATAGAGGTACAAAGAGAATAATTCAAAATAAATCAGGGGTTACCAGATTATGAGATTTGAAAAGGTCGCGGTAGGAGGGACATTCGATTATTTACACGATGGCCACAAGGCCATAATAAGTAAGGCTTTCGATATCGGAAAGAAAGTCCAGATTGGAGTTGCCTCCGATAAGCTGGAACTCAAGAAGGATTGCGCCGGTATTCAGCCCATCGAAAAGAGAATCGAGATCCTAAAGGGCTTTCTAAAGGAGAGAAAATGGCTCGCTCGAGCTGAGATTGAAGTTTTAAATGATCCCATGGGTACGGCTGCGGAAGATGAAGAATTGGAAGCTATTGTTGTCAGTGAAGAAACCCGCGAGGGTGCAGAGAGTATAAATGAAGTCAGGTCCGAGAAAGACCTTGATCCATTGGAAATAATCGAAATCCCCCTTGTTCTTGCAGATGATGAAAAGCCGATATCTTCCATAAGGATTAGGTACGAGGAAATAGACGTACACGGCAATCTGGAGAAAGAGGAAAAAAGAGTATCCGATTACGCCTGATTCGGTCCCTGATAAGGTACCAATAAGTTTTAATTATCCTTCGGAATTTTTCTCTAAGATTAGAGTCAGGAGAGATTTTGAGGAAGGTATTAGATAAACCTTTAAAGAATGCCCAATTCTTCTTTCTTTGATGGTATTATGCACCCTTCAAGGGATATTATAGGAACTGAGGGAGGAGAACTGGAAGACCAAAATTTGGCACTATGTATCACGGGAAGCGTTGCGGCGATTAGATCCCCGGAGTTGGCCCGGAAACTGATGAGGCAGGGTTGTGAAGTCAAAGCGATTATGTCCGAAATGGCAACCAATTTGATTACTCCCGATCTCATGCATTGGGCCACCGGAAATCCCGTAGTAACTGAGCTCACTGGATCCATAGAACATGTTGAATTGGCTCAATGGGCCGACACGATACTGGTCGCTCCTGCCACGGCTAATACAATTGGCAAAATAGCAAACGGAATCGATGACACACCGCCGACCTCCTTAGTTTCAGTAGCTCAGGGGCTTGAGAAGCCGATAGTAATTGTCCCGGCTATGCACAAATCGATGTATTCACATGAGATTATAGGGGATAATCTGTCCCGCCTGAAAGATGCCGGAATAAGATTCATAGAACCCAAGATGGAAGAAGGTAAGGCCAAAATTCCACCTGTCGAAGAAATCGTAGAATATATCCTGAGCGTCAGCTATCCCCAGGATCTAGAAGATGAGAAAGTGTTGATAACTGCCGGCCCGACTCTCGAGAGAGTGGACCCGGTTAGGATATTAACGAATCAAAGTACCGGCAAAATGGGAATTTCTATCGCCCGCGCTGCGGCAGCAAGGGGAGCGGAAACGACATTGGTCTATGGGCCAGGTGAGGAGACCGAACCTTTCGGTGTGGATACGATTCGCGTCGAAACCACTGAGGAGATGCTGGAAGCTGTAGAGGAAGAACTTGAGGAGGAATTTGACTTATTTGTGGCGGCGGCTGCTCCACAGGACTTCAAACCTAAAAATCAACCGGAAAAGAAGTTGAGAAGATCCGAGTCGGTAACTCTGGAGCTAATTCCTACTCCAGGTGTCTTGGATAAAGTCAGTGAAGTTTCCGAGGAAACCTTCCTAGTTGGTTTCAAGGCGGAGTGTGAAGTTTCCAATGATCAGCTTGTTGAGGCAGCTGAGAAGAAGATGAAGGAGCATGGTTTGGATTTGGTTGTCGCCAATGACGTCATGAGGTCTGGAGCCGGGTTTGGCACTGATACAAACGAGGTTATCCTTCTCACGCCTTCCGGAACTGATCATGTCAGTTCTTCAAAAACCCACATCGCTAATTCTATCCTCGACATTTTTGCAGTAGAACGTTGAGGGCTATTATTATGGAAAGCGCCTCTGCTTTCGTGCCAGGCCATATTTCGGGATTTTTTCAAATCTGCGATAGCCATGATAACCTTGCTCGGAGAGGCTCAAGAAATTGCGGAATATGCATAGAGAATGGAGTCTTAACCTCTCTTGAAGCTGAGACAGGTACATCAACCCATATCGAGATTTTGATAAACGGCGAGGAGAAATCCGCTAATACGACTAGGTTAGCGATTGAGAGTATTCTGGAGAATTTCAATGTGAAGGCTTCAGTAAAAGTGGAGCATTCAATCCAGGCCCCTATGGAGGCCGGCTATGGGATGAGTGGTGCAGGGTCTCTAGGTGCCGTTCTGGCTCTTTTAGAGTCATTGGGTCTGGACATGGATAGCAGTGAGGCATTGAGAATAGCCCATGAAGCTGAAGTTGAGTGTAAATCGGGTTTGGGAGACGTGGGGCCGGAGATGGAAGGAGGAGTGGTTATTGGCCTCGAGCCGGGGGCTCCTCCGTACGGTAAGTTGGAAAGGATCGAGACTGAGGAAAATTTGAAGGTAGTCTGTGGTACAATGGGATCTTTCTCCACATCCAGCTTTTTGGAAGATGCCGATTTCAGTGAGAAGTCCAGAGAAATAGGTGAAAAGGCTATGGAGAAATTGCTTCGAGAGAAGAGCATCGAGAATTTCATGGAAGCTTCTAAAGATTTTACCTTGGAACTGGGAGTTTTCGATGATGAATTTATTGAAATTTTGGAGGACATCTCTTCAAATAGCCCTTATGGAGCCAGCGCGGTTATGCTCGGCCGGGCCATCTTTGCGCCTGCATCTCCAGCTCAAGCGGAAAGTTTAGAATCCGCTTTTTTGGAGTTTTTCGGCAGCGAGGATATAATGAAGACGCCGGTTAATTTTGAGGGAGCTGAAATTTTAGATAAAAAAATGTAATTATTTGGCCCTCTTTCGCTTTTGAGAAGGTAATTTGTTTTTTGACTTCACACGTGTGAATGTCATCCATTAATCATTCCGAATGTATTTTGCTCTCAGAGTAGGTCTAGGAGACAAAACTCATTTCTGGACAAACGAAGGGGAGTAGTTCACACGTGTGGACAGTCAAAAAACTAATCGCCTAATAAAGTCTACTCGTTTAAATCTTCATTTTGTCCTTTTAAATGAGGACTATCCAAATCGATTACGGGACTTCACACGTATGCACCGAAGCTGATTTTGAAACCCTTTTCAGTTGGGAAATCGACAGGAACGCCGAGGGAAAGCGGTGGTTTTACAAGAAGTTGAAACGACTGATTTCCGATATTTCCGATGGAGGCTGCAAGAAAATAGGTAGGTCCGTTTATCTCGCAAAGGAAGAACATGCTGGCAAATTTGAAGAATTGCTTTTGGATTTTGATGGCCCGGGTTCACCTGGCAAAAATTCGGATTGAAGGAGCAAACGACATGATTTTGAGAATAAGGGTTCAGAAAATTGCCGAACAAATATAAAAATAGTCTACTCCACGTTTTCTAGTAAAAAAAGAATTTGTGCGGAACTATTCCTAAACTCACTCTCAAAAGCTAGTTTCGTGAACGATTTCCTCCAGATTCCGACGCGGAGGAGTTCTGGGTCCCTCAGCAGGTTTCCCCAGAGATATGATGGCCAGGGCCCTGATATGGTCGGGAGCGTTAATTACCCCTTCGACTTCCCTATCCCTGAAAGATCCCACCCAACACGTCGCATATCCCAATGCATACGCCATCAAGTGCATATTCTGTATTGCGGCCGCAGTGTCTTGAATTACATAGAGTTTTTTTCCTCTTTCTCCATATCTTTTCGTAGTTCTTGGTAGATTTGCGCATACCACTATCGCCACTGGAGCTTCAAAAATGAAATCTTGTCCCCGGGCAGCCTTGGCCAGTTCTTTTCTCTTATCATCGTCTCTAATTATTACCAATTCTAGGGGTTGGCAGTTACCCGCCGAAGGTGCCCAACGCCCCGCGTCTAGGATTTCATTCAAATCATCCTCTGGAACGGGGTCTTTTTTGTAATTTCGCACGCTCCTACGTTCTTTGATTGCCTTTGAAACTTCCATACTACCTCTTCGATTTATTAGATTGTAGTACTAAATACGTTCGGTAAGATGGCTGATACAGATATAGACTGGATAGTTGAGAAGGCCTCAGAGTTATTACGTGATAAAGTGAGGGACGGCCCCTTAAAGGAAGAGGACATAGAGCTGGCCTTTGAAATGTTCGCTCAGCCTAGGCTAGAAAAGATGTCCGATTCCTTTTCGGATGAGGAGGAGTTCAACGAGGCAGTAAATAAAGTCAGGATAAAGCTTCATGATGCTGCCAAGAAATTAAACAAGGAGCGCTGGCCCGACGAAAGGTAATTTCATTTTTGCTTTATCACATGATTGGAGGAACAACCGACCAAGGGTCGCCCAGAATTAGCCAATACAGCAGGAAAACACAGATTACTAATATTGCGAACATTCCCCCACTCCATTTTTTAGCTTTAGCCTTCCAAGCGATGTATCCGAATAGCCCTGTGAAAACCACTACTAGAATTAATATTATACCGAATATAATTCTGAGTGCTAGCATCCACCAAGGCATCTTGCTACCCATCAACCCTTTTCTTTAATACTTAAAAATATTTTCACACTAGGGAGTCAAGACGAGATTGTGAAAATAAATACATCGCTCTAAAATAGAAAGTTGAAATGAATTGAAGAGGGATATAATGCCTAGAATTGCCGTCTTGGATCGAGATAAATGTCAGCCAAAAAAATGCGCTACGGAATGCAAAAATTTCTGCCCCGGGGTGAGAATGGGAGATGAGACGATTGTTATGGATGAGGACAATAAACCTGTAATTTCGGAAGAACTTTGCACGGGTTGCGGTATCTGCGTTAATAAATGTCCCTTCGATGCAATTCATATAATCAATTTACCCGAGGAGTTGGAAGAACAATGTGTCCATCGCTATGGACCTAATGGATTTGCTCTGTACGGTCTTCCCATCCCGCGGGAAGGAAAAGTTTCCGGCCTGGTTGGGAAAAATGGTATTGGAAAAACTACGGCTCTGAGGATTTTAGCTGGGAGAATTCATCCAAATTTGGGTGAAAATGGGCCGTCTTCGGAAGAGGAGTTGAAAGAGTTTTTCAAGGGTTCGGAGCTTCAGACCTATTTCAGAGATCTTGGGGAGATTGAAGTTTCATACAAACCTCAAGCAATAGCCAATTTACCATCTGCCGTGGAAGGCGTTTCCGGCTCACTGTTGGAAGAGGTGGATGAGAGAGGAATAGCAAGCGAATTGGCCCAAGACCTCGATTTGGAAGAAATAATGGACCGAAAAATAAGCGCGTTAAGCGGGGGAGAACTTCAGAGGCTTGGAATTGCAGCGACAGTGGCTAAGGACACCGATTTATATTATTTTGACGAGCCGGCCTCCCACCTTGACATTTATCAAAGGTTGAATGCGGCCAGAACTATACGTAGTCTGGCAGAAGAGGAAAAGGCGGTTATTGTCGTTGAACACGACCTCGCCGCTCTCGACTACATGTGCGATTATGTACAGGTAATTTATGGGACCCCGAATGCGTATGGAGTAATCTCGGAACCTCGTTCTGTCAGGAAGGGAATAAATGTATATCTCAACGGTTATCTGAAGGAAGAGAATGTAAGGTTCAGATCGGATCCGATAAGATTTGAGACGAAACCCCCGACGAAATTTCAAAAAGGTAAGAACCCGCTATATCAATACCCCGATTTGACAAAGGAGTTTGAAGGATTTGAATTAAATGTGAACTCCGGTGAGGTTTATCCCGGGGAGATTGTCGGAGTCGTCGGCCCCAATGCAACGGGTAAAACGACTTTTGTAAAGTTGTTATCCGGCGATTTGGAGCCCTCATCGGGAGATATTGGGTTGGGTTTGGAGATTGCTCATAAGCCCCAATACCCGGAAGTGGAATTTGAAGGGTCGGTGAGGGGATTCCTTAACCAAGAACTATCCAGTCTTGGGTTGGGCTTTGAGTCCGATGTTCTTGAGCCCCTTGGAGTTGATGAAGTTATGGAAAGCGATGTTCAGAGTCTCAGTGGAGGGGAGCTACAGAGGGTTCTCATTGCTGTTACTTTGGGTCGCCCAGCTGACTTGTATCTCCTTGATGAGCCGAGTGCGTATTTGGATGTAGAACAACGTCTTAGAACCGCCAAAGTGTTACAACGCATGATTGAAAGTAAGGAAGCTGCTGCATTTGTGGTTGATCATGACGTTCTGACGATAGACTATTTATCACAAAGATTGCTTGTTTTCCGAGGCAAACCCGGAGAGAGAGGATATGGCGAAGGTCCAGAGGAAATGCGTGAGGGAATGAATATGTTTCTCAAAGAAGTTGGAGTGACATTCAGACGAGATCCCCAGACGGGAAGACCAAGAGTAAATAAGCCTGGAAGTAGATTGGATGAGGAGCAAAAAGAAGAAGGAGAATACTATTACACGGGAAATTAGAGAAAACTCCACTATATATTTCTCGAAATACTTTGTTATCCGATTCTTGCTTCAATTTCCTTTTAATGGAGGGGCCGACTCACCCTTTAAAGCGTTTATCTTCTTTTGCCGAGAAGACACCTTCCCAATCTTGATTGGGGGGTGATGAATCGGTATACTTTTATCAGAGGGGAAGCAAAAACCGGTACAGTTAGAGGTTTCGAGCCTATATGCCGAGTTCGGACAGCCGGGTGTTCGGGCGTTAGGCTCCCCGCGATGGATATGTGGGAGGTTTCGAAATGGGGTTCACGTGACCGAACCCTGAACCCGGGCGTATAGCGACTCGATGTCCCGACTCTAGTACAAGTCCCGGGAACCTGCAACGAGTGCCGAACCTTGTTCGGCTGAAAGAACACCGCGTAGCGGGGCACTAATCCCGGATGTCGGTCCTGCAAATGGGTGGAAGCTCCGTCCTTCAGGTCGGAGAGGAGGTCTCCAACTAAATAATCGAATAGATAGGTAGGAAGATATCTATGGGAGTGAAAAATGATATCCGCTGGTTAAGAGAGTTAGAGGAGCGGACGGACTTATTTGTTTTAATATCCAAGGAAGGCCCAATTAAAGTAAGGGAGATAAAAAACTTCCTGGATGCTGATGATTGGTGGCCTACAAAGCATCGTATTAAGGACCTTTCTGATAGAGAGTTAATCAAAGAAGTTGAGGAAGGATACCTCCCAACCGAGCAAGGAGAAAAAGTATTTGAGTCCATCCAAACAGTAAACGGTATTGAATCGATTTAATAAATTATAGTTCTGGTATTTCCTCCCTTAACGACGACTATTTGATGTTCTCTTGTGGTTTCTCCTTCTTCGATTTCCTCAACGTTTTTCAGGACGAGGTTCATATAGTCGTCGAATTCAGAGAGTGTTCCTTTGAGTTCCCTACCCCCCTTTAGACAAACGGTAATCTGTTTGTCGAGGAGTTCAGCTAGATTAACAGGCGAGTTTTCAGTCATGGCTTTCAGATGGTTTTCTCTATCTCCTTTAATTAACTTTTACTTTCACTTACCCCTCCCCAGAATCCGTTTATAAGCGCAACGAGGTAGAAACCTTTGAGGTGAAGTTATGCCTACTGCGAATGCTGGTAATATTAAATCATTTTTTGAGTTGAAGAAAAGTGGGAATAAAGCAAAGGATTTTCAAAAATATAAAGTTGAAGAATGGCTCGATAGTGCTATTGATCCCATCCCACTGTCAGACAACCGTTGAGATTTCTCCGTTCACATCTTAGGCTATAGTAGAAATGGTAATAGATTGTAGAGAATATGTGCCAAGATAGCAACGGAGAGTCCCCCCACTAAATATCCGATCCCGAGCATTGTTCCGCCTATAAAATATGTGATTACAGCCGCAGGTAATGTTCCTGGATTGGATAGATGGAATAAAGCAAAAAGTAATGAAGAAAGAAACAATCCCATTTTTTTAGATTGAAAATAATTGCTAATTTCCTCGAGAATTATACCTCTAAATATCCACTCTTCTAATATAGGTAGAACAGTTATGGAAATTAAAAATATCGGGACGGAAAAACTTGCTATATCCAGAAAAATATTTTTTTCTTTAAGTAGAGGGCCTAAAAAATGGATTATTACTCTACCAAGTTCCAGCTGAATGAATATGGAGAGTAAGCCTATTATTATCGAAATCGAAATAGTTCTAATCCATTTATTTCTGCTCGCTCTTTTTATATCGGAAATCCAATTTTTAGGATTAATAGACTGGAGATAGAATGGTTTTTCTTTTACGATTGTTCCAATTACGTAACCTAGGATTATCCCAGGTAGAATAATCCTAGCTAGGTATTCCAAAAGAATATTTGATCACTATTTGTGTTTTTCAGACATTTTTTCGTATTTTTCTTCAACAGGTTTGGCGACTTTAACCTTCCACTGTAGGTCCCCTTTCTTTTCTATACTTTCTACTTCACCTTCTTCTTGCAGGCGATAAAGATCTACTCGAAGACTCGAAACAGGGACATCCGTTTTCTGGGATAATTCCTCAATAGGTAAAGGTTTTCCTGCTTCTTTGAGCGTGTTAATTATCTTATTTTTTTTCATTCAATTCACCTTTTTTAAGTTCCTTTTTCCCAGTTAATTAAATTCTGGTATTACTCAGTTTTACTTGGAATCTGATTTTTATCTCATTGAGCCGAGAAGACGCTTCCCAATCGTGGATTGGGTGGGTGATGAATCGGCGTTTAGTTTCACTCCCCCCTCCGATATGGTCTCCACCTCTGTCTCGACAAGTGGAGAGACCGAGAAGGGAAGCCTCTTCCTAACGAGCGAGGCGAGTTAGGTGGAGGTAGTTCACCTAGCTTTTGAACCCAAATTTACCCTAATTTTTATGAGACACTCTTACGTTATGAATAGTTGATTGTTGATGAAAGGTAGGGAGTTTCATGGCTTCAAAAGAAGAAAAACTAGAACAAGTTGCAGATATAATGGATCGAGTCGCCGAGGATATGAGCGTCCCGCGGAATATCCGAAAGGCGGCAAAGGAAGCCAAGAAATCTCTCAAGGAAGAGGGCGATGACCCTGTCGTGAAGGCAGCTTCGGCTATTTCTATCCTCGATGAAATTAGCAATGACCCCAACATGCCTGTTCACACCCGAACGACTATTTGGAATGCTCTAAGCGTGTTGGAAACGATAAAGGAATAGTTTTTAGAGTTTTACTCGGAAAATCTCATTCTACCGAAGCATGTTGTTTGCTTAAGTCTTCTTCTTCCTTTCCTAATTCTTTCATAAGACTAGCTATTACTCCGTCAAGGAAGGTGAGAGCTGTCACTTCGAATAAAGTTCCCAGGGGAGTTAGGGACTCATATTCGCCCGTAATTTGCCGTCCAGTATAGCTCTTCTTTTCCGCAGTTTCGACTCTACCCGGAATTTCCACAACAAATTCCGATAACTCTCCTAGAGTGGAATCCGGATAGGAAGTAATTACTACGAGTTTTGCCCCTATTTCCGTAGCGGCCCTTGCTGCGCTAACTACTCTTGTGGTTTCTCCTGATCCAGAAACCCCCAAGAAAAGATCCCCTTCTCTAAGCCGAGGGGTTATCGTCTCACCTATCACGTGGACCTTAAAGTTTAGATGCATCAATCTCATCGCAAAAGCTTTGGCTATCAACCCCGATCTGCCAGCACCGGCAACGAAGACTCTATCCGAGTTTAATATTGTTTTAACGAGCTCGTTTACTTCTCTTTCATTTAGCTCCTCAGAAACCCCTTTGGCATGCTCCGTGATGATGTTCATGGCTTTTGAGACTTCTTCCATCGGTTCTCATCAATTTCTTAATCTTGTTAATTTAAAAGCTAATCGCAGATATTAGATTATGAAAGAGAAGATTGCCTACATAGTTTAGATAAGTATAGGCTGGCAAAAGGTAATTTCTGTGATGTGTCTTATGGAAATATTATCGGGAAGATTCTCCTTCCCTGCGATCCTTTTTAGGCCCCCTTGTGAAGATAGAATACTTATCTTCGCCTTTTAGTTCCTTGACAATTCTCTTAACGAGCATATCTTTAGGATTGGGTAGAGATTTCACTCTTTCCTTTAGTTCATCAAAACTTTCGAAGGGTTTATTTTCCCTTTCTTCTATTATGGCCCACATGAGCTTTTTCCCTATCCCCGGGATAAGCTCAAATTGGTGATATCGACTAGTAATCGGTTGAGCTTCGTTGAAGAACTTTAGGTATCGGCCCTTGTTGTCCTCAATTATCTTTTCTATAACTGGAGGTAGTTCCGCTTTCCCGGCCGAGGTGAGTTCATCGTAGTCTACCCTTCTCTTTACTCTTTCTATTTTTTCCCGGCCCTTTTGCCCGATGTAAACTTTCTCTTGAGGTGATACATTGACATCCTCTCTAGGAACCACCTCGAGGAGGGTTAGATATCTTTCACCCAGAAGTTGAGCAATTGGTTCCCTGTATTGAGCGGGTTTTTGCTCCTCCGGATGGCCTTCAGGTAAAAAATCTAATACATATCCGTAATCTTCGTATTTTTTACTCAAAAATAGTCACCCCATAATCGGAAAGTCACAATCTCAATATTATTCCCGATAGTTATCAATTATATCTAATATCTTCTCTATAGTTTCTTCCTTTAGAGAAGTTCTCTCTTTAGCAAAAATTAGACGGATATCTTGTTTATTCTCAGGCATATTGTTTGCCAGAATGACGGCTTGATGCCTCCGAATTTTTGGAATCTCAAGTAGTTCTTCTATTAATTCCTCCGTCTTTTCGGCTGGTAATTTTGAGAATTTTTGAACAAAGTCATACGCGAGCCTTTGCTCAAATTCAAGTTCCCCTTCTCCCTTTTTATTTTCCAAAAGGTTAAGGGTTTCAGCAAAGGTAATAGGATTTTCTTCTAAGATTTCATCTCCGATCATCCTTCCACCTTTTCTAAATGTTCGGGTCTAGAAATAACTTTTTTCTCCTTATTTCCATCTTTAATCTTTACTATATATGATTCCCCCTGTTTGCCCTTTATAATGCCAGTTTTTCCATGAAATTTCGAATGTGGCTGGCCTTTCACAACCCCCGGATCTATCTTAATTGATGCCCTAGTCCCTACCGAGAAATCTTGAATAATTTTACTTACCGATTGCTTACCTTTTTCTCGAACGTTCTTACTCAATTTTTTTCGGGTTTTGCCTCTTTTACCTTTGGAATTTGGCATAATGATTACCCCTTATCTATTTTCCTTTAAACAAGGCGTTTTTGATGCTTATTAAGTTTCATCCCATATCGGAAGACATTTTCTTTAAAAATTCCTGCATTGAGCCCGATTTAGGTCCCCGACCTTTTGTAAATGACTTTAGCATCTTCTTCATTTTTTCGTATTGATCTAACAGTTCCTTGACCTCTTTCTTCGAAGTATTGGATCCTTTCGCGACTCTCTCCATCCGTGACCCATTAAGGACATCAGGGTTTTCTAGTTCCTCTTCGGTCATAGATTGCATGATGAGCTTAAATTGATTTAGCTTTTCTTTTCCAACTTTCATTTCCTCTTCAGGAATGGACATTCCGATTCCCGGTATCATTTGCATTATCTTTTCGAGAGAACCCATATTGCTGATTTGTTCGAGTTGGTCGTAGAAGTCACCGAGGGTCAATTTTCCTTTCATTATTTTCTCCATCTTTTCTTGGTCCATCTCCTCGGGCTCAGTAGTTTCCTCAACCTTTTCCAGAAGAGTTTCTATGTCGCCCATTCCAAGCAGACGGGATACAAATCTTTCCGGTTTAAAGGATTCAATTTCGTCGATTTTTTCCCCTGTACCGATGAAGTTTATTGGAGCTCCGGTGGCTGCGACTGCAGATAGGGCTCCGCCCCCCTTAGCGGTACCATCTAACTTGGTGACCAATATTGAGCCGATGTCTGTGGTTTCCTTAAATGCAGAAGCTTGGCTTTCGGCCTGTTGTCCGAGAGTTCCGTCGATAACTAAAATTACTTCGTCAGGATCTATTTCCTCGCTTATTTCTTCCATTTCCTCCATCAAGGCTTCCTCTTCTCGATGTCTCCCGGCGGTGTCTATGAATATGACATCGTAGGAGTCGTCCGTGAATTCTCCCACACCTTCCTTGGCTATTTCCACCGCGTTTTCTCCATCGGGGTCCCCAAAGAGGTCTACACCTATTTCATCGGTCAACTGATCCAATTGTTCGTAGGCTCCGGGCCTGTAAGTATCGGCACAGACGACAGCGGGTTGGTAGCCTCTTTTTTTGTAATAGGATGCCAGCTTTGCAGTCGATGTGGTTTTTCCGCTCCCCTGAAGTCCTATCATCAGTACTTTTACGGGCTGATCTTGATCCAGATCCAATTCTCTACTTTCACCGAGGAAATTTGAGATTTCTTCATAGACGATAGTAACTATGTGTTCTCTCCGGGTTACTCCGGAAGGAACCTCCTCCTCTAGGGCCCTTTCCTCAATTCTGTTTGTAAGGTCTAGGACCATTTGGACGTTGACATCTGCTTCAAGGAGGGCCTTCTGGATATCCTTAACTAACTCCTTGATTGTTTTTTCGTCGACGTGTCCGGATCTGGTTAGCTTTTGAAGACCTGAATTTAGGGACCTGCCTAATTTTTCGAGGACCATTTTGGATCTCTCATTTTTATTAAGGATTTTTTCTTTCAAAAAGTAGAGGGTCTCCACACTTCTTGTTTTTCGACGATTTTTCCGTGCCGGTTCTTTCTTGGATTTCCTATATCATATTTATCTTTT
>CAYNPN010000017.1:0-33009 GCA_964399085.1 Hadarchaeota archaeon (SeqCode)
GAGTGCAGGGGCTGCCGTGGCACAGCCCGGAACCCTGAGCCATGAAGCGACCCCTGGAGCCTCCTCGGAGGCGATAAGTTGCTGAGCAATACGGGAACCCTCGCTTTGGCTGGAAGCCCCTTTCTGATCTCCGATTAGGTAGGGGAGGATGTCACTCATCCAAAAAATAGATTAGAGCAATGAAGTTTTAACAGATTTACCAAAATGAGTAAGTATGATGAAACCGAAAGTGGCGGTAGGATTTGAATCTACAGTTGACATTATAATTTCATTCCCAGACATGAATGATTTCGAAAATTTTGCTCGAACATATGAAGGTGGATTATCGAAGGAAGTCCAAAGAGCATTTGAAACGGTTGCCGAAGGGTCTGGAGATGAAGAACCAATCGATGGTAGGAGAGAGGAGGCCAAGAGGTTACTCGACCTAGCAGAGGAGGAGGGCGCCGAAATTGAATATCATCTCGGAGGAAACGCCTTCCAGGAAGCGGTCACTCTTCAGAGGTTAGGGGCAACCTCGATTTTTTTAGGAGGTATCTTCCCGAGATCGTTTTCCAACCTCCCCCTGGATATTTCAAGAGGTTTCGAAAATACGGATACCGATTTCGCCGAGGTCTTCGAGGAATACTCTCCGGCTTCCTATATTCTACAAGCATATAATAGCAACCGTTACATTTTCACTGAAGGAGAGGGGCGAAGGATTGACCAACTGAGACCATATCTTAGAGATTTACCAGATACACTCCGAAAAGTGAGGGAGAAGCACGGCACCTTGGATGTTCTGAGCTTAGTAGGCTGGCAGGTTCTCTTCGGAGAAGGGTTGCCCGATCGGGATTGCCAGCTGACACAGGAAGTAATTAAAAAAATTCGGAGTGAAAATGAGTTCCTACTCTTTACAGATGGGGGAGGCATTGGCGGCTTAAATGATGAGGAAAAGAAAATGTTTTGGAAAATATATACGCTATTTGATATTCTCTCCCTCAATGAGGATGAACTGCTGTTACTAACTAAAATCCTGGATTTTGAATATGTGGACGAAGTCAGATCAATGTCTAAGATATTGGAGGAGAGTGAGAATTTGTCCACAGTTTGGGTTCATACTCCCAATTATCAGATTACATTGACCGAGGAATTTGGAAAGGATTGTATCAAAAGAGCTCAGGAAAAGTCGGCCTTGGCAGGATTATACAAAGTAGAGAGTGGGAATTACCCATCAAGTCAGGATTTGGATAGACTCGAAGAAGAACGACCTTTAATCGAAAAGGGCCTCGAGAAGAAACGAGAAATCGAAGATCAGTATGGAAGCGAGATTGGAGAATACGAAATTATCGTTACCCCCTGCTACGAGGAGGAGTCCTTTGTCTCTACGGTGGGTGCGGGGGACGTTTCATCGGCTGGTTATCTGAACTCCATCATTAGGAATAGAAAGTAATTAATCTTGTTTTCTCTCTCCAGACTTTTCGAAGATTTTAAAGTTTAGAAATCCATGCTAATTGTTAAAGAGGTATAAAATGCCTAGATCCTTTATAGCGGTTGAATCGAATGATCAGGTTAGAAATTCGTTATCTCAGGTCCAATCGAGACTAGAGCAGACTGGAGCCGATTTAAAGACGGTAAAACCCGAAAATGTTCATATGACATTGAGATTCCTGGGAGATGTTTCCGAGAGTCGCCTCGATTTGATAAAAGATGTAGTTTCGGAAGCCATGACGGTATCTCCCTTTGAAGCAAGCGTTGAAGGTATGGGGGTTTTCCCTAAGCCGAGCTTTATAAGAGTGATATGGGCCGGGGTCGGTAAGGGGACAGAGGAGCTGGAAATTCTTAGAGAAAACGTGGATCAAAAATTATCCGAGATAGATTTCCCACCCGAAGATAAGGACTTCACTCCCCATTTCACGATTTCACGGGTGAAGTCGGGAAAGGCAAAAGATAAGCTAAATTCCGTTATTGACGATAACTCGAATAAGAAGTGGGGAACGATTAAAGTTGATGAAGTAGAGCTAAAGAAAAGTGAACTTACCCCGGAAGGACCAATCTATACGACTCTTGAGACATTTCACCTTGATTAGCAGCGACGAATTATCTTAATGATGTAATTTTAGACATTGAAACCGCGATATTTTCAAGCATTTCTCCTACCTATACCAAGGGAGGCATTTTGTAAGGTAGTCTCCTAGAAAGTCCAAGGCTTTTAATTCATCAGCTGTTTCCACAGTCTCCTTTCCTTCCACTATTTCATATCCATTCTCATCGATGGACTTTGCTATATGTTTTCCAAGTGCCTTTTTGCTGCCGAGTGCGTCTTTTAGAATTTCCTTGCCCTTAGTTTTTTCTCTCTTTAGCTCGAAAACAAGGCGTCCGTCCTCATTTATATATGGTCCTGCCTGTTTTTTCTCCGAATCCTTATGGGCCTGAATAAAGGGCTCCGAATCCACCTCCAGCGGAGGACCTAGATGCTTCCTAACGGGTGGAAGCTCGGACACTTCCAGTTCTACGAGGATGGCGGCCTTATCTCCCTCCGACAATGTGTCACTTCTCAGAGTTTTGAAGTTTTCCTCCTCCAATCTATCAACGAGTTTTTTCTCCGTTTTCCTAAGTTGAGGATATACTATATCCGGAACCAAATCAAAGGCGATGTCAAAAGTAATCATGAAGAGCGTAGTTTTCCTATTTTTAATGATTTTTTGAAGTTTTTCCTTTGAGGAGGGAGGATTATTCGGGAAGAAGAATTTCTTACTCGGGTTTCTAATGAAGTCCTGAGACGCTCTCACGAACTTTGCAAAATTTCTTTTGGATACGGCCGCGGCAACATTTCTGCCATGATCTACCGGGTCGATATATATCAAAGGCTGATTTGGAAACACCCTTTTTAGTTCATCTTCGCTCCTTTCGTCCCCGGGTGCAATTACATGGGGTGAATCCCATTCGCTTGCGGATTTGATTAGGTTTTCAAATGATTCGTAACGGAGTATCAATAACTCACACAGATAACCTGAAAATCCATTAATTCTCAGTTCCGATCCATAGGCCCCAATACCCTCAAGAAATTTTTTTAGTAAAATGACTTGCTCGGAAAGTTCGGGCGTCAGCCGTTCTTCTATATATTCTTGATGATGGGGCGAGCGGTCCACTGAACTCTTTAGGTTTGACGGGTCCTCTATATCATAACAGGGAACTATATCAACATTGAGGCCATCAATCTCGGTATTTATGTAAGGATGCTCGGCGTACTGCTCTCTATAATCTCCTTCACTTATTCTCTTTCCAATTTTTAGACCATTTTCCTCAAGCTCTTCTCTGGGAGTGTCCGCCGGGAAAAGCAAGAAGAGATCTATGTCCTGGTTCCCGGATATCCACGTATTCCTTGGAGCCGAGCCCACGAGCTTTGCCTCGATGGAAACGTTTAGGGAGGAACCTACTTTTTCAGCTCTCTCGACTAAATCTTCCGCAATTTCGGAAAGTTTTTCTCTTTCCCTTTCGGTAGGTTTGGTGTCTCTTAGGACTTCTTTTAGAATCTTTTCCATACTTAACCGCCGAATCAAGTTTACTTATGTTTAATATAAGAATCACTTGGAAATATTTAGACTCCAGCCACCAGGAAAGACTGGTCTTTACTTTTTTACAGAAGGCCGCTTAATTATATCCCTTGATATGACAGAAAGCAAGGTAGTTAAGGAAAATATACGCCTACACAAAAAAGAGGCAGAGGAGTATGAGGAGAATAATCCAGAGATTTTCAACGAGAAAGAGAAAAATAGGATAAAATCTATTTTGGAAGATGCTACGGAGAAAATACGGACAGATGGTTCCCGGAAAAGAGCACTTGATGTTGGTTGTGGAACGGGAAATGTCCTCAAAAAATTAGCCCCCAGGTTTGATAAAGTGATTGGTATAGATTTGTCAGGAGAAATGCTAAATAGAGCCTACGGTAATATAGCCGATGAGGATAATTCGAGATTGGTTAGAGCCAGCGCCAGCGGTTTGCCCTTTCCCGATGAGTACTTCGATTTGGTTTCTGCTTATTCATTACTCCACCATCTACCAAATTTTTCGGATCCGATTTCCGAGATTTCGAGAGTATTAAAGAAAGGAGGAATTCTGTATATTGATCATGAACCCGTAGATCGTGAGAAAATGCCTGTAAAAATGTACCTAAAGTTTTGTGATATTCTGAATGGAGAGATGAGGGAGGGCCTGCCCCCCTACGAGGAGACGGGGGATATCGAACGAGAACATTGTGACTATCATCTTCACCATGGAGAGGATGGGGGTATACCTATTTCTCAAATTGAAAAAATCTGTGAGGAAAACAGGTTAGAGATTCTGGATTCTAAAAAATATCTCTCTTATGGCTCCGAAAGGCTCAATCCACTGTACCCAGTCTTTAAACCCTTTTTCTCGGATGAGTGGCTTCTTATGGCAAGAAAAAAACCTTAGTTTTTCTATTTTCGAGCAAGCTCGGCCTCTTCTATTTTTAGGCTCCCCCGATTGTTCCTCCAGCTTGAAGAGGTTTCCCCAACGATTATTTTCTTTTTGAAAAATGGTGCATCTAGAACGAGGGTTTCGTATTCCCCCCCCTCTCCTATCGGATTTACTCCGTGTTTGGTCCGAAGATTTTTTAAATCTTCAATACATCTTTCGTCAATTCTTCTTCCTAGCCATTCCTTCGTGAACCCCTTTGCCGAGACCGAAGTGATGATAATTTCGAAATCTTTCTCTACCATCTCTTGAAGCAATTTTATCGGCCTTAGATTCCATAGAGGAGTCAATAAAGATAGGCCAAGTTCTTTGCAGATTTCTCCGATTCGATTCTTTTGGTATTTTGAGGCCACCGCACCGCTAACTACCCCATCAATAGAAAGTCCTCTCAAAAGGGACTTTAAGTCTTCTAGTTCCTCTTCTTTTTCACCCTCAGTTTTACCCTCGATTAGATTAATACTAGTTGCTTCCGCGAATAGATGGAGTATTTCGGGATTGGGCTTGTGGAACATCCAGGAGTCTTCCCTTTTAGGATACATTGCAATAATATTTTCAATCTCATTATTTTCCTTCAGAGCGAGCCATAGGGCATACGAACTGTCCTTACCACCGGAACAAAGAGCCCCTAATCTCATTACCATCGTTTTGGGATTGGATAAAATTGTAGTTAAATCTGGTCGTATCCTTTTTCCGAAAGAAGAGTTTATGGCGATTAAACTGGTTAAGAACCCTAATGCATGTGGAAAATTGGAGAATCTTTAAGGTTTCTTCCCCCTCAGCTTATTACTACATTGGTAACTGTGTTTTTGACACCGTCGATATTTCTAATCTTTTGGACTAGGATTTTTGAGATTTCTTCCATACTTTCGGCTTTAGCCATAACCATTACGTCATAGGGCCCCGTTATCATTGCAGCTTTTTTTACTTCCTCCATATCTCTGACTTTCTCGTGGACTTCTTCCATCATTCCAACTTCTGTTGTGACTAAAATTAATGCTTCAGCCAATAATTCACCCTTTTTGAGGTCTCGTTTAAAATAAATAAAATTTCGGGTTTTCATTAATTCTAATAGGTTCTATTTTGGCATTGGGAATGTGAAGTTTATTTTGGTTTCTTTTTGACGACTGAGATTTTTTGAGGGAACAAAAACTATTAATTGTCTGGAAGGGGAATAACATGGGGCTGAAGATGAGAAGACGTTCCGAATCTGATCGGTCTTATATAAAGATAATCATTGCCGTGATAGTAGCTATATTAGGGACTGCTCTTGTTTTTTTCAAGGCGTTTACTCCTGATACAATCATGCATTATATTTGGATTGGGGTGGGTCTCGTTCTAATATTCGGATATAGTTTCTTTTCTTGGAGCTGGTTTGAAGATTACTTTGGGAAGGACGCCAGTGTGGCCTTATTTCTACCCCCGCTTGTGACCTTTGGAGTCCTTTTAATCGTCGTTTCGGCTACAGATCCTTGGATAAATCCCCCTCATGATATGGTCATGATCGTACTCGGTGCGGCTCTTATAGTAATACCTATCTTTTTCCTAAGGAAATTCATTATGCGGAAGCTCTGAGATTTGAGGAGAAAACTATGGTGGAAGGTATAAGATGGAGCTCGGACTATCCACACTTCTTTTTCCGAATGGATCTCCCGAGGAAGGGTTGGAACTAGCTTCTTATTTAGATATTGACTGCGTCGAAATCATTTTGGACATGCCACATTTCCCCCTTCATCCAGATCCTAGGCGATTGGAGAGGTTGGGAAATTCTATCCGAGCAGAGGATATGGAGATAAGGACTCATGGCCGCTTCTGGGATATAAATCCCGTGAGTTTGTATCCTAAAA
Organism: Hadarchaeota archaeon (SeqCode); assembly: GCA_964399085.1. GTDB lineage: Archaea > Hadarchaeota > Hadarchaeia > Hadarchaeales > JAGGTB01 > CAYLJV01. Next base: position 6,321 of record CAYNPN010000017.1, read on the forward strand.
TGCGAGAGTTGACTCTCGATCAAACAATCGAGAGCATTAAAGCCTGTTCCCAGCTGACGGGTGATGTCGTAACTATTCATCCCGGTAGATCTTGGTTCAGAGAAAATAAGGAACTTTTTAAGAAAAGCAAGAACTGGTTTCAGGATTATCTGAGTGAAATCTCCGATTTTGCTAATGAAAGAGGTATTATTATAGGTGTGGAGACGGGATCTCATGAGGCCGATTATCCGGGAAAACCAGAAGAACTTCTTCGAGCCATCGACGATGTCGAGGGGGTAGGGATAACTCTGGATATCGGCCATGCTTATCTCTCCGCTCAAAATCGGAAGATGGACGGTGAAGAATGGATTTCCCATCTTGTAGAGATGTTTGGAGAAGATATAGTAAATGTCCATGTTCACGATAATCACGGTACGGATGATGAACACCTTCCCCCCGGTCGAGGTAATATTGATTTTGATATGATAATAGAAAAATTGGAAATGTATTATAATGGTCCCCTAATCCTAGAGCTTTGGGACCCTCCTGATTCCTTTGAGGCGGCTCGGGAGAGCTTCGATTATCTTAGAAATCTGATACATTGAGGACATCAGGTTTTTACCGATATACCTAATATCATTTTATAAGGGACTATAATGGAACTTTCTGAGCTTGTCATGAAAAAGAAGTCACCGGAAATTCTGAAGGTCTTGAAAGAGGAACCTACCCACGTGAGGGGCATCCGCGAAAAAATAGGAGGGAGCCCATCGACAATACAGAGCCGAATCAGAGAGTTGACCGAGGAATCACTCGTCAAAGAGGAAATGGAAAAAGAGTTTCCCTATAGAAAAATCCTCGAACTCACCGAAAAAGGTCAATCAGTGGCAAGGATTTTGAACAGCTTTGAGGGCATTGAGCAGAAGAGAAAGATTGAGACTATAGAGTTTGAGGAAGGGAAGGATAGGATGAAGTGGCCCCTGATGATTCTCCTGAAATGGGGGGAGCAAGGAAATACGAAGATGCAGAAACTCATATTTCTGATAAAGGAGAAATTCGGGATTAATGTACCCTACGAGGATTTTAGTCCCTACAAACATGGACCCTTTTCCAAAGAGCTAGCTAGAGATATGGGGAAGCTTATGACACTCAATTTAGTTGATCCTTTAGAATCGAGCTATTCCCTAACTCCAGAAGGAAGACAGACTGCCCGCGAGCTTTATGAGAACTTGGATCAGCTAAGTAGGGATGCGATGGATAGCCTTGAGAGATATGAGAAAATGTCTCTAAGAGGTCTGCTCAATTATGTCTATGACCTCTATCCGGAAAAGGCCGGCAGTCCAATTCAATCGGAATGATCTTTTTCAATCTTTGCCCGATTTACTTTCCATTATTTTTCCAAGCCCCAGTTAGGGGTTCGGGATAAACTTCCTTCTCCGCCAACTTATCGAAAGATTCTCGGGAGAGCTTGACTGAGGATTCGCCTCGCAGGGTTATTTTATGTCCATTACCGTTTTCGGGGAATTTTTTGTCTTTCGTTAGAAGAAGACATTGATTTTGTTCAATCCAGTCTAGAATACGTTCGTCATCGGTATCCTCTGCTAAGACATCAGTGACGTATTGCGTATCAAATCCCATTTCGGAGAGTCTATTGCAGACTTCCCGGGGCACGTTCACATCCACTAGGATGGGCCTAGACATCAGCTTTATTTATTCTCCGTATCTTATAAAACGTTACACTTTCTGTAACGCATGGTATATTTTAAATAGGTTAATTCGGTAGTACTACTTTCTGTTATCTTCTATTACTCCATCTAATAAGAAATTATGGCCTTAAAATTGCGATTGGATTTCTTTAATATATGTTTTTTATTCGATAAGTAGATAAAAAAAGCCTTCGTCGGAAAAGAAGGGCACTTGGCTTTCTAGCGCGAAACGAATACAGTTTTAATCCGTCGTATCACGCTAGTTTGCCCCTACTGGCAATTATGCGGATTTTGGTGGAAAATCCACCTTGCCTGCATCATAAGCGCCAGCATTGTGAATCCCGCATAGCTGAAATGGATTTTCCTCCATCCATTTGGCGGGCTCACAACGTACCCTTTCTAATTCCGACGAAGGCAACATTAGCTTTCTTCTTTATCCTATATAAAGGTAACGCTAATTTCTATACAAAAATAAAGAAAAAATTTAACGTTTTTATTTAAAGCATATGTAAAATTTACATTTTTGTATTTATTATGCTGGTATAATTTACACCACATTCTAGTTTTGGATAGCGGAATAATATTTTTCAAAAATCTCCCCCCCATGTCTCGGATTTTCGAGAAATTTAAAATTTTAGACTGTATTATTATCTCGTTCCATAATGGCATGGATTAATAAGTTCCGGATTTAAGGAAATGGATGAGAAAAAGATGAGAAAAATAAATCTTCTTTTTGTCCCGGTTAACGAAACGGAAATTGATTTTGATGAAATAAGAGCGAGATTGAGCGAGAAAGATTTTACAGAGAAAGTAAATTTTGATGTCTTTTTTCAAGATGAATCAATTGAAATTCCTACGGAAATGGAGAGGGCGGCGCCTTGGCACGTCTGCCCTGTAACCGAAGAAATAAGAGATATAGATTCAGCACGTTGCCACCGTTTGAATTATTGTTTAATGTATGTAGTGGATGAGATCGAGAAGCTGACGAAGAAAAATTCGGAGATTGATTTTGTAGTTTTACTTTTTCCGAAAATGCTCACCAGAGGAGGAAGTCTTGTGAGCCTGGTCAAGAATTGTATTTGTATAAAAAATGATTTTGAGAAGATAATCGAGGCGCTTTCTGTTTTAACCGATTTTCTTGACGAGCGGGGAGAGATTTAAAGACACTTCTGGTTTGGATTTCTTTCAAAGCCCGAGAAGGCCGAGAACCACGTTTTCTAGCCCGGCGAAATATATGATTACCGGAACTATTAGGACCCCCATGCAGTGTGTCCGCTTGATTTGCAGAAGTGGGGGAAGTAAACCGATAGAAGTTGCAACGCCGAGAATCAGAATTCCAATTATTCCGGAGTAATAGAAGCTGAAAATGATTATAGATAATATTACACCTAAACACATTTTCTCATATGGTAAAGAGTGAATTTTCCGAGCTGCAATTTTTCCAATCTCCAAATGTATTAAGGCCGCTATTCCCCCTGCAAAAAGTGCAATACCTACCACAAAGATCAATTCTCTAAGTCCAACACTAAGAATACTGTCGACGGCGACTGCAGCCCCGCTCCGTGGTCTACCTATTGCGTATAGTGCAACGAAAGATAAGAGGGCCTTGGCTGTATTAACCCCGCTTACACCAATCAGGAAGTCCCCTCTGTCCTTTGAGTTCATTGCAGCTTGGGAAAGAACAGTTCCTTGGGCCGGACCGACGCCCGGAATGACTCCCGTGATGAAACCCGCTGAAGCTCCGGTGAAGATTGGCTTGGCATTGGAGCGTATTTCCACGTCTTCGTCCACTATCTGCTGGTTTGGAAGGCAGTTTTCCGAATTCATGCTCAATACAAGAACGCTCATGCCGAAAAGACCCCCTAAAAGAGGCATTAAGGCCCCGTCCCCGCCCCCTATATTGGTTTTCAAAACAATAAGACCAAGAAAACCCGAGAGTAGAAAAACGAGCAGGGCAGAAAGCCTTCCTTTCCACCCACTCTCCAATGAAATCATAACAGCCACTATCCCGATTAGTAGCAAGTGCATATAGGGATTAACGAGTTCATATACAGCCCCCAGCATGGGGATCATTCCCCCCGCCATCCCAGCGCTGCATATTAGACTTCCTAGGGACCCTAGAGCAGTCAATTTTATCGCTTCATATCCTCTCCCTTCCAAAACTAATTTATGGGCAGGTAAAACCGAGATCGCTGTGTCTTTATCAGGAACTCCGAGAAAGGTTGAAGGTATAAAATTTAAGAAAGTATGAGTGAGCATCATCGCTACGATTAGAGAAATAGCCTGATAGGAGCTTAGGAATGAACCTGCCGTTAGTCCTACTAGAAGAGGAGTTAAGTTGTTCACATGTAATCCAGGAATTAGTCCCGTAATAGTGCCCATTCCAATTCCGAATAGAGCAAAACAGATGAATTCGATCATTCCTGAACTCCAATGACCTCGATGTTGTAAGGATTATCGACCTTAAGTTCCAGTTCACCCTCGTAAAGCTGCACATTCCCAGCGAATTTTACAGCATCTCCCACCCGTAAGGTAGGAGAGTCTTCTCCATCGAGGATATAGCTGGGAATAAAGATCGGCAGATTATTATTGTTCTGACAAAGTTGAATGACTAGACCTCCATTCCCAACCGTTTCTTTCTCTGCTATGTTCCCCCTCACCCTCACGGTACTTCCGATCTTGGTATTATCGATATTGCTCAACTCAAGTGGTGGAGTGTGGAAGTAACTTATGCTTTCGGCGCCCCCCGGTAGAAGTTCAAGTTCACCCTTATACTCTTCAACCCTCCCTGTTATCTCGATGTTATCGAGTAACTCGATTTTCTCGTCCAGCTTACTTCTTACATTAGAGAAAATTGGAACGGAGATAACTCCTCCGGAACTGTCCTTAACTTTGAGGAATAGATGGCCCTCGGAATGTTCTCTGACTTCTATTACCCTACCGGAGATTCTAGTTTTTAGACCTACAAAATCGTTATCAATCTGAGAGATGGGTGTGACTTCCCCCTTCATCTGTGCGGCTCCCACATAGAGAATCATAAGTCCAGTCAGAGATGACAGAAGGCTCAATTTCAGCATGGATTCGTCTTTCAAAAAACTCCCGTCAAGATTTTGTCTTCCGTAGGTTATTAAACAAAAAAATTGACTCCCCCGATTCGGTCAATCCTTAACTTCAGATTCACTATTTCCTATATTTTTTGCCCCCCCGGTGAGGTTTTATAGGATATGGTAAAAAAGAAAAGAGTGATTGGATATGGAAGGTTTGGAAGGAACTTCGATCGGATTAAAGTATAGTGGAGGAATAGCACTCGCCTCTGACTCTCGTTCGACGGCCAGATATTTAGTTAGAAGTAAGAATGTACCAAAAATTTTCAAGATTCAGGATAAAATTGGAGTAGCGGTTTCGGGCATGCCAGGCGATGCGAGGAAGTTAGTCGATATGATGAAATCCGAATCTAATTTATATCGGATTCGTAAGGAGAAGGCCATCCCGCCTCACAGCTTGGCTCGATTAACTTCCAATATATTTCATTCCCGGAGAAGACTTCCCTACATAGTTTCGATAATACTTTGTGGAATGGGCGAGGAAGGTCCGGAGATGTATTTCTTGGATCCGGCTGGTGGGCAGTTAAGAGAAGAAAAGTTTGCAGCCGGCGGGACTGGTTCTTCAGTGGCCTATGGGGTTCTTGAGCAAAACTATAGGAAAGATATGGGCAGCGATAGCGCGCTAAAATTAGCTGCACAATCGATCCAACAGGCTATCGAGCGGGACGCTGCGACCGGGGACGAAGTTGTAGTGGCCAATATTGATGCCGAGGGGTTCCAAAAGATTTCGGAAGAAAAGGTCAAGAGTTTACTTCAGTAAACAAAATGGATTTTTCCACTTGGATTGATAAATCACTTCAGTTTGGGAAAATCTTAATTGTATTCGTGCAGTCTTTTTTAAAGACGGTGAATCATGAAAAAACCTGAGTATGTGGGGTTTCTAGAGGATAAAGATTTTTTGACACTTCAGGATTTCTCAAGAGAAGAATTGACACAAGTTCTGGATGCGGCCGATGATTTGAAAACTAAGTACGAGAATCGAGAAACCACCGATTACTGCTCTAGAATGACCTTGTTCTTGATGTTCTATAACCGATCACTGAGGACTAGGAATTCTTTCGAATCCGGTATCTATCAGCTCGGAGGAGATGCAAATTTCCTAAGCCCGGACGATGTCTACAAACCCTCCCTTCCCGAAGACATGGTTCCATATAAAACCGAATCGATTTCCGATGTCGCTCGAGTTCTGAGCAGATATGGTGATGGACTGGCTATAAGGATTTATGGCGATGCCGCAAACTGGTCCATAGGTCGAGGGAAAAAGGTCGTTCAGGAGTTTGCCCAGTGGTCGAGTATACCCGTCCTCAATATGGAAGACGATGTTTATCATCCCTTTCAGGCCCTCGCCGATATACAGACTGCTAGGGAATCAAACGGTAAACTAGATAATATGAAATTCGTAGTCTCATACGCCTATTCGGGAGGATTGAAGCCGTTGGCTGTTCCTCAGAGTGTGACTCTTGCTGCCGCTAAGTTTGGAATGGACGTTACCCTGGCACATCCTGAAGGCTTCGAATTGCAGGATGAAATTATAGATTCTGCGAAAAGCAGTTCCAAAAAGCAGGCCGGAAGCTTTGAGATATCTCACGATATGGAGGAGGCCTTTGAGGAAGCAGATTTCGTTTATCCGAAAGCTTGGTCCCCCAAACAGTTTTTCCCACCCTACAATGAGGAAGTGGACAAAGAAGAAGCGAAGAATTATCAGAAGCAATTTCAAGATTGGAAGGTTGATAGGGAGCTCCTCGATGTCACTGACGATGCCTACTATATGCACTGTGGTCCTGCCGACCGAGGGCAGGAGGTGACGGATGCAGTGCTGGACGATTATGAAAAATCACTTTATTTCGAACAGGCTGAGAATAGGCTCCACGTTCAGAAAGCAGTGATGGCTATGACAATGGGCGAAAAGTAGGAATCAAATTCGAAAATTCTCGTTTCTTTTTCTTTTTAGTCTTCAAGATAGATATTAAAATGGTATATTGAAGGGTTATCAATGGAATTTGATAACTTTCCTACTCAACCTCGTAAGATCTTAACTTCCATCGCTTTGGGCAAGGAGAAGGCGGACTTGGTGATAAAGAATTCTACCCTTGTCAATGTATATTCGGGCGAGCTTCTCGAAGATAGGGATGTGGCAGTAAAGGGGAACAGGATAGCCTTCGTTGGCCGGGCAGATCATACAGTGGGCGACGAAACCAAAATTATCGACGCGGATGGTGATTATCTATCTCCCGGTTTTCTCGACGCTCACGTCCACATCGATGATAGCATGGCCACCGTCACGGAGTTTGCTAGAGTAGTTTTAGTAAAAGGCACGACAGGAGTTTTCATGGACCCACACGAAATCGCCAACGTTTTGGGTCTCGATGGAGTAAAACTGATGGTCGATGAGTCTCGAAGTGTCCCTTTACGGGTTTTCTTGGGTGCTCCCTCATGCGTCCCTGCTACTTCTCCGGAATTTGAAACCGCCGGAGGAAGCATGGGTATCGAAGAAGTTAAGGAAGCCTTCGAGTGGGAGGAAGCGGTGGCTTTGGGGGAGATGATGAACTATACAGGGATTCTGAATGGCGACAAAGAACCTCATGAGATGGTTCAAGAGGCTCTTAGGAGAGAAAAACTGGTGGAAGGGCATGCTCCCGACCTGTCCGAAAAAGAACTCAATGCATACATCGCGGCAGGCCCAACCTCCTGCCACGAATCCACCCAAGAGGAAGAAGCTCTCCGGAAATTAAGGCTTGGAATGTATCCTATGATTAGAGAGGGCTTTGTCTCCTTGAAGAATCTATCCGACTTAATTGGGATTATAACGGAAAAGGGTGTTGATCCCAGCAGAGTTTGCTTGGCTACAGATGATAGACATCCCGAGGACCTTGTTGATGAAGGGCATATGAATCATGTCGTGAAAAAGGCGATCGATGAGGGTGTCGACCCGGTAAAGGCAATTCGCATGGGCTCTCTTAGTACCGCCGAGCACTTCAAAGTGGATGAGTCTCTCGGTGGTATCTCTCCCGGCAAGTTTGCCGATATGGTGATTCTAAAGGATATCACCAATCTTACAGTTAGCGAAGTCGTTGCTAACGGCAGTATAATACTCCATGATGGAGATTTGACCATGGAGTTTGATTCATTCGATTATCCCCAATACGCTAAGGAAACCGTCAGATTGAAGAGAGAGGTTAGACCTAGGGATTTCGAAATTCAGTCATCTTCGAGTTGTAAGGATGTGGAGGCTAGGGTTATAGGTGTTAGAGAGAAGACTCCGAAGACGGAGAATCTAGTTAGGACCCTCCCGGTTAAAGATGGAGTTTTCAAGGTGCCCCCCGATAGAGATATCGCAAAGGTTTCGGTCTTGGAGAGGCACAAGGAAACCGGAAATATAGGTTTGGGCTTCGTCACTGGATTCGGATTCGAGAGAGGAGCAACTGCATCCACCATTGCCCATGATAGCCATAATATCATCGTTATTGGAAAGAACGATAAAGACATGGCCTTTGCGGTCAACAAATTAGCCGAATTAGGGGGTGGATTAATAGCCGTAGATGATGGGGAGATTCTTGGTCTTGTCAGGTTGCCAATCGCAGGGCTAATGTCTAATAAGCCCCTTAGGGAGACTTCCAAAGAATTGAAGAATATCAGGAATATTTGGGATGAAATGGGATGCGGTCTGGAAACACCGCTACCGGCGATTACGTTCTTGGCCCTCCCGGTTTTACCGGAGATAAGAATAACGGATAAAGGATTGATTGATACCATCGATTTCAGAATGCTTGAGATAGAAGCCGATTGATTTATTCGATGATTCTTCAATTTACACATTTGAGCTTTTCTCCCATTTTCCCCCATAACTCATTTCTAGAGTATCTATGTAAATACTTAACTCACCATATAGTGATTAAAGTAACTCATTAACTCGGTGACTTTCGGGAGAATTCATATCTTATATCAAATATCGAATCTCCGATGGCTGAATCGCCTAAGATTTATTCAAATTTCTAATTTCCGACTTCGGCTTGATGTCCATTCGTTTTTGTTTTCAGCTAGTTGTTCCTTTCACTGATTCCCTCAATTGCTCCAAGTTTGGTTTTGTAGTTGGAATATCGTCAATAAGACTGGCCGCAATTTTTTGGTCCTTCAGCCCGCCGCCGGTGATGTTAACTACCACCTTTTCGGATCTATCGATTTTCCCCTCTTCAATAAGTTTGATCAGCCCGGCCAGCCCGGCTACCCCGGAGGGTTCGGCGAAGATTCCTTCTTTCTCGGCCAAGAGTCTTAGAGCCGAGAGGATTTCTTCATCGGAAACGGCTTCTGCCGTTCCCCCGGTCTCCCTGATGGCTGGAATTGCGGTGTCGGCATCCCATGGATACAGGTCAACCAAACCACCGGCAATTGTCTCGGGATCTTTCCAAGTCGGAATTTCATAAGGATCTATATTTTCTTTGAATCCCTTTACCACGGGAGCACATCCCTCCGCTTGAATTCCCCCGATTTTGGGAGTATCCCCTATAATTCCCAGCTTTTCCAATTCCGAGTATCCTTTAGCATTTCCGGAGAGTAGGGTCCCGGCTCCTACTGGGACTATGTGCCATTCGGGAGGCTCCCAATCGAATTGCTCACAAATTTCGTATGACATAGTTTTGCTTCCCTCCGGCTGATACGGGTTGAACGCACCACCGCTGGGTATGGGATGCCAACCGAAGTTTTCGAATCCCATTTTCATGAGTTCATAGGAAGGGTCTCCAGATTCGGAGGAAGCGGCCCGGATGACGTTTGCTCCGTGGATTGAAATTTGAGCTAACTTCGCCTTCGGAGCATCCTCGGGCACGAAGGCGTAGCATTCGAGGCCACCCTTGGCGGAATAGGCGGCGAGTGCAGAGGCCGCGTTCCCGCTAGAGGCTGTTACCACGGTTTCAGCTTCGAATTCTACCGCTTTGGAGACACCCACGCTCATCGGCCGGTCTTTGAAGGACGAGGTCGGATTTTGAATCTCATTTTTGAGCCAGAGGTCATCCATTTGAAGGTAACCCCCCAGTTCATCCGCTTTTAATAGAGGAGTGTTTCCTTCACCAATTGTGATCATTGAATTCTCTCGGGAGACCGGGAGGAGTTCCTTGTATTTCCATGATCCTCCTCCTCGCCTATTCTCCAACTTTTCTCTACTCAAAACCTCCCCAATTTTTTCATAATCGTAAGAAACTGTGAGTTTACTCCCACAATCCCCACATACATAAATCTCATCGCCGGGGGAGAAGGAGGTACCACAGTTAAGGCACTCTAATTCTTTAACAAACATGCTTCCATGGAGCTATATTTCTTGTTTAGTTTAATAAAAACAGCTTAGTTAATCCACCACAGTACTCCGTTTCAGGCTCTATTTTCGCGGACTTTCAAAAGGAAGGATTAAACTGGGGTGTTTAATTCAGGATTTGAGTTAGGAAATGCATTTTCTCCATACAAGAGAGAATCTTTGAAATTAAACCGGGGTGTTTAATCCTCAAACCATTTTCCGAGATAGATTTGAGATTGGCATTAATTATTATAAAGCCCTCACGCTTCAGCCGGGGAGAAGTCAGTAAGCTGGGCTTGTGCTATCAAAAACTAGTTCGTGCGAATTCTTTCCCATATCTCAGAAGCCACCCCTCTAGCTTCTTCAGCGATTTTTGCTTCATCAAAACCTATTAATTCCTTGTTCCGCATCAGAATAGAGCCGTTACAGATAGTAGTATCGACGGAACTATTTACTAGACCATAGATTAAGTGTCCCAGGAAATTATTTTCGTTTAGAGGAGTAGGAGGATAGTAATCAATTGCTATCAAATCCGCGAGACATCCCTTCTCTATTTTTCCGACTTCCCACCCTGTAGTTTTCTTTATTATCTCGGGATTATTTTTTAGGAGCATCTTAGGAGCCTCCACGAACCCGATTTTGGGATTTCCTTTTTCATGTGGGTGTAGTAGAAAGGCACACCGCATCTGAGATAGCATGTCTCCGGACATTCCATCGGTACCCAGACCGACCCTAATTCCGTTTTCCATCATTTTGAGTACATCGGCGTATCCTACTGCATTGTTCATGTTGGACTCGGGATTATGAACTAGGTTAGTTCCAGTATTTCTTAAGATTTCCAATTCATTTTCGTCCAGATATACACCATGAATGGCGATTGATTTTTCCCCCAAGATTCCAAAGGAGTTTAATCTTTCCACGACTCTTTTTCCGGAGCGGTTCAAGCTTTCCTCCTGGTCGATTTTTCCTTCCGCGCAGTGAAAATGGACTCCTACATTGTATCTGTCTGCAAGTTCTGCAGATTTATCCAGAGTTTCATCTTCAACTGTAAAGCTTGCATGCAGACCTACCATTCCTTTTAGGAGGTCCGGAGATTCCGATTCCAGCTTTGAGAGGAATCTGCCGTTTTCTTCTACCCCCTCCTCTCCATTCCCATAACGATCCGAGGTACCCAAGCAAAGGGATGCTTTTATCCCCGATTCCCCAACCGCCCTTGCGATTTCGTCCAAAGAACCTTTCTGATGTGATTGACTCTCATGATGATCTAATATTGTGGTGGTCCCTTTTCTGACGCACTCAATCAGGGACACCAATGCGCTGTAGTAAATATCCTCCCTCCGTAAATTTTTGTCCAGCTTCCACCAAACTTTTTCCAGTGTCTCCTCGAAATCGCTAGGAGATTCACCCGAGATATTCATTCCTCGCGCGAAAGTAGAGTATAAGTGATGATGTGCGTTGATTAGACCAGGCATTATTATTTTTCCCGTAGCCTCAATCTCTTCCTCGAAATCGTGTTTTTCTTCCATTTCAGAAGATTTTCCGAAATCAAAGATTTCGTTACCCTTTATAACTACAGAACCGTTTTCTATTATCTCGTTAGGCTCGTTTAGAGTTACTAAAGTTCCGCCCTTGAGATGTTTCTTTGTCATATTCTCTCACCTGTGAAAATCCTATTCTTTTAGAATATGTGTTCCGCTTTCCTCTACTATTGCCTCAGCCGCTTTATGTAAGGACGCGATAATTGCCCTCTCTCCTCCGTTTTCGATAAATTCAATCGCAGCTTTGACCTTGGGTTTCATTGAACCCTCTGCAAAATGCCCCTTCTCCATATACTCTCTCAACTTTTCAACGGTCACTTTATCAAGCCACTTTTCATCCGGTTCCCCATAATTTAGAGCTACACCATCCACGTCGGTTAAAATCACAAATATCTCTGCTCTGACTGCTTCTGCCACCTTCTCGGCTCCTAGATCCTTATCCACGACGGCGGCCTTTCCCTCATATTTCCCATCTTTGTCCACTACAGGTATGCCACCACCTCCAGCCACGATCGGAACTATATGATCCTCGTAGAGGATTTTTATTGATTCTTCCTCCGCTATCTCCTTAGGATCCGGTGAGGGAACTACACGTCTCCATTTTTCGTCCTTCGTTTCGACCATATTCCATCCTTTTTCCTCCTGCAAATGCTTTGCTTTTTCCTTCTCGTATGTTGGCCCAATCGGTTTCGTTGGGTTTTCAAAGGCGGGATCATCCCCGTCTACTACGGTTTGCGTAATAATTGTCGCCACAGGAATTTCAGGATGCCCGGCTTTTCGAAAAATTTCGTCAAGACATTGCTGAATCATATATCCTATCATACCTTGGCTCTGCGCAACACACACCTCCATAGGCATTGCGGGGACCCCTTCGGGTTCACCGGCTTCGTTTTGCACCAAAATTGTACCTATCTGCGGGCCGTTTCCATGTGCAACGACCACCTTAAATTCCTCACTAAGAATCATCCTACCGATGAATTCCGAGGTTTCCCGCACGTTTTTAAATTGTTCCTCGAAGGTTCCCTCTTGATCTTCTTCGAGAATAGCATTTCCGCCGAGTGCGATAACAACTCGGGTTTTTTGGTGGGCCATGTATTTCCCAGATGTAAGTATAAGATTCATTCTTAAAATTTACATCCTATGAATGAGGGATATAATAAGGGAGGTTTCCGGATACTTTCGAAAGTCTTAAACCTTTTTATCGATAGTTATAACTTGTTCTCTAGGTGTGAATAAGGACAATGTCTACAAAAAAGGATATCTCTGAAATGCTATCCTCAATCCTTGAGGAAGGCAGGAGAACCCTGACAGAGGTCGAATCCAAGAAAGTCCTATCCGAATGGGACATCTCTGTTACTGAATCTATATTAGCTTCTTCGGAGCTTGAAGCTGTCGACGCAGCTAGAGATTTAAAATATCCGGTAGTTATGAAAATTTCCTCACCAGATATTTTGGACAAGAGTGAAGCAGACTGTATAAGGGTCGGGATATCCTCCGAAATAGAAGTTAGGCAAGCATTCGAGGATTTGAAGTTAAATGCGAAAAGCTGGAACGAGGAAGCGGATATTTATGGGGTTGAAGTACAAGAATACGTTCCTGATGCTCAGGAAGCCGTGGTAGGAATTATACAGGATCAATCTTTTGGTCCTACTGTGACTTTCGGTCTCAGCGGCGTATGGGTAGACGTTCTCGAGGACATTAGCTACCGGTTAGCCCCAGTGTCTAAGGAGGACGCGGAAGAGATGATAGAGGAAATTAACGGATATCCAATATTGGCCGGAATCAATAGCGGTACTATGTTTGATAGAGACGCCTTGGTCGATATAATTAAGAAAACCAGCGAACTCCCTATGGAATTTAGAGAGATATCGGAAATAGACCTTGACCCAATATTTGCTTATGAGAAAGGAGACGGTGCCATCGTGGTAGATGCGAGGATTATTCTAAAGAATTTGTGAGAAAATTTCTGATTTTCAAAGCTTTCTCGGGAAGAATTGCCCCCTTCCGGATTCAGCTAGGATAGTTCCATCCTGATAGACTATTTCCCCTCGCGAAATCGTAGTAGTAGGTAGTCCTTTTATCTTAGTCCCATCATACGGAGACCAACCTACCTTGTAATGCAGATCTTCGTCTTTGATTTCCCACTTTTCATACTCATCTATAATAACAAGATCGGCGTCCGTTTCCTTCTCAATTGTACCCTTTTTTGGATAAAGGCCGAACCTTTTTGCCGGAATAGTAGAGATGGATTCGACAAATCTTTCCAACGAGATTCTACCCCCCATCACTCCGTCGGAGAACATGAGAGGGAGTAGGGTTTCAACTCCCGGAATCCCAGTTTGAGCATCCCAAATATTACCCCTGCCGGCTTTCTTTTCTTCAAGAGTCCCCGGAGCATGGTCCGTAGTTAGAATGTCAATGACTCCTTCTGAGAGCAGTCTCCAGAGTTGTGCCCTGTCCTTTTTACTTTTCACCGGGGGGTCAGTTTTGAGAAGGGGACCCCTTTTCTTTAGGTCTTCTTTGGTGAATAAAAGATAATGAGGGCAAGTTTCGGCCGTAATCATTTCCCCCCGGTTCTTGGCTTTCTTTACGGCATTTCCCCCCTGTCGCGTGCTAATATGGGCCAAATGCAGATTACAGTTAGTTTCTTTTTGATCGGAGATTATATTTTCAACCGCTTTCCTTTCGGCTTCATTGGGCCTAGTTTCTGCATAGGCTAAGGTATCCTTTCTATCCCCCTCCTTTACTTCCTTGGTCCGGCTTTCGACTACGCCCGAATCTTCGGCATGAACAAAAGCTATTCCGTTATTATCTCTAATTTCCCGCATTAGTCTTCTACGAACGTTTCTTTCAACCGCATAGGGAGGGGACGTGAAAATCTTGAAAGTATTTATGCCAAGCTCAGTGGCAGAGGAGATACACTCCATTTCTTCACCTGACATGTTACCCGCGTGGAGACCAAAATCGATAATACTATTTTCTTCACCGGCTTCGATTGCTTGCTTTATCTCAGGAGGCCGGATGATAGGGCTGTCCAATGGCATAGATATAACCGTTGTGACTCCACCCGCCGCAGCTGCTTTACTCCCATTTTCGAAGTCCTCTCTGTGGGAATAGTTAGGGTCATAAAAATGTACGTGTGCGTCTATCGCTCCAGGAAGGACTAATTTACTTCCTGCGTCGATATCTTTTTCTCCTTCGGGAAGACCTCCTTTGGAGATTTCCTTGATAATGCCATCTTCTACTCTTAATCCTCCTTCAAAAATACCCTCTGGTAAAAATAAGCGGGCATTTCGAATTGTGAGATCGGACAATAGATCACCGGATATCTATTTCAACTTCATCTACTGCTTCTTTAACATGGTCTCTTTTTATTGTTTTAATGCCCTCTTGTTTGGCGTTTCTCATTGCTTCCTCTGCTATTTCTTTTCCTAAGGATTCGATGATTGCCCTCAGTTCAAATGCCGCGCTCTCTGAGACTCTATCGTTTCCTACTTTTCGGATTATCCTATCCATGCATGAAAGAGAGAGTTCAGTCACTTTATCCCCCTTCTTTCTTTAGGAAACCATTTTTTTATTCTTATCGGGTCTCAGGAGTTTTTCCTCATTTTCTCTGCTATATTGGGGAATTTTTCCAGAAGGATTCTCGATTACTGCGTAGATAGGACCTCCTCCCTCTCCAAGAAATCTTGGAATGACATTTATATGTAGATGAGGAATTTCTTGGCCAGCCGCCTCACCATCTTTTATTCCAATTGTAAATGCGTCCGAATCAAGAGAGGACTTTAATATTTTCTCTACCCTTTTAACGGCGATAAACAATTCACTGACTAGTGGGTCTTCTAGTTCCTCTACTCTTTCTACATGCTTTTTGGGATAACTAGGAAATGCCCGGGAACTCCAGGGTTCGCATCCAGAAAGGGATTGATATTCCCCGTTTCTTGAATCTCCTCACTATCAATTTCTCCTTTAACTATTTTACAGAAAATGCAATCCACCCTTATCTTTACCCCCTCTCTATCTTTTCTTCATATTCACAGTTTTCACAAACCCACCGATTACCAATTTTATGAGTATCAGCCCCACATTCCGGACATACGCCAAACTTAGGTTTTTCTTTAGTCGGTTTCATGGCTTTCGTTTTTTACCTTAATTCAGTTTTCGTTTGAAAGTTTGTCTCCCGTTCACCTTTTGTAAGAAGAAAACCAAATATTTATCCCTCTAAGAATCTTCTTTTTGAAAGGGTTGCCTTTAGATGGATGTTTTGATAGAAAATGGATTAATTCTGACAATGGATGAGAACCGGCGCGTTGTAGAAGGTTCAATTTCAATTGAGGGAAATGAAATTGAGGGGGTAGGAAATGTCGGAGATAAAGATGCCGAGAAAATAATAGATGCTCAAGATAAGATAGTGATGCCCGGACTGGTCTGTGCGTGTACCCATCCCTATCGGACGCTTTTGCGGTCACCTTTTTTTAGGGCAGATTCACCCTCCGATTTCATTCAGATTCTACAGCGGGTTTGGTGGCCGTTCAGCGAACATCTCACCGACGAGGATGTTTATACTAGCACTTTGGCTACATGCATGGAGTTTATAAGATCGGGCACGACATTTTTCGCTGCCTCCCATTCTGCTCAGGGGTCGGTGAGTAAATCTTTAGATAGCTTAGAGAAGGCAATTGAGAAAGCAGGTTTACGAGCGTTTATAGGTTTTGAGGCATCCGAGAGAAAAACCCGAGCTGCAGGCGCTAGAGGAATGAAGGAGAACATAAGGTTTCTTGAACGCAGGAAAAAAGAGAGCTCAAATAATTTTAGGGTTAATGGAATGGTTTGCATAGAAGCTCCTTTCACGGCCTCCGATGAGTTATTAAGGCACGGAAAAAGAGTTTCGAGTAGATTTGATGTTCCTCTGATGATTTCAGCATCCGAGGGAAAAGTAGACCTATACCATAATCTCGAGAGACATGAGAAGAGAACAATTGAAAGACTGAGAGATTTAGGATTTCTGTCTTCAAGAACGATACTTTCAAACTGTGGAAACGTGAATGATGATGAGATGTCGATTATCAGTAGAAATGACGCTAGTATAGCCCATAACCCAATTAGTAATATGCAGCACGCAGTAGAAACACCCGATATATCACAGATAAAGGGAAAGGACATTGCAGTAGGTCTTGGGAACGGAGGTTTTGTTTTTGATGGATTTGAAAATATGAATATATTGTATAATATTCATAAGTTTGCCGCAAAGAACCCATCCGTGATTTCCCCTGAAGATGCTTTGGAAACGGCGACTATTGGAGGAGCCGAGCTCTTCGGATTAGAGGATAGGATTGGATCCTTGGAATCTGGTAAAAGGGCTGACCTGATAATCATAGATACCTCCGATTTATTCACACCAATCAACAGAAAGAATATTTTCGGTCAAATCATCAACAATGTCCGAGGAAAGGATGTGGAGACCGTAATGGTCGGGGGAGATTTGGTCATGGAAAACCGAAACATAAAAACTCTTGATACTAAAAGGACTAGGAGGAAGACTAAAGATACAGCTAAAAAATTATGGAAAAAAATCCAGATATAAAGAGGTGATATTATTACTCTAAATACAGAGTTAGCCGGATTAGAGCTGCGAAATCCTATTCTTCCTGCAGCTGGTCCAATAGTCCGAAATGGAGATTCACTCGTTGAGATTGCCAATAACGGTGCTGGGGGGTTAGTTTCCAAGACAGTTAGTGTGGAGCCTGCCGAAGTCCCTCGCCCTAATATGGCTAAAATTGGAGACAGTCTAATAAATGCGGAATTATGGTCCGAGATTCCACTGGAACAATGGCTTGAGGAGGAATATCCCAAGGCTTTGGAGGCCGGGCTTCCCCTAATTGCGAGTGTAGGATATACTGCGGAGGAAATTGAAGAGGTGGCACCTCAGGTAGCTGAAGTAGGTGTCGATGCATTGGAGCTTTCAACTCATTATCTTGGCGATGATTCTTCGAATATGGTAGAAGCTATTGAAGCAGCAAAGAGCGAAGTTGATATTCCTGTATTTGTAAAGCTTAGTCCTCAGGTGTTGGATATTTCTGAATTTGCCAAAGACGCTGAAGATGCGGGAGCCGACGGCATTGTAGCCATTAATACGGTGGGTCCCACTCTCTCGCTTGATATCAATACCGAAAGGCCGATCATGGGAAGTAAAAATGGTTATGGTTGGCTTTCCGGACCAGCCATCAAACCTTTGGCAGTTCGGTGCGTCGCCGATATAGCTAGAGCTGTGGATATCCCCGTTATCGGAGTCGGTGGTATTAAGGACGAAGAGGATGTTGCGGAATTCCTAATGGCCGGAGCATCGGCTGTACAAATATGCACTGCTGCAATAACACGAGGATCTAAGATTTTCGGACTGATCGCCGACGATCTTAGTGGGTTTATGAATGGAAGAGGTTACGATAGCATCGAGGAAATCAGTGGGGCAGCCCTGAAGCACCTACCCGAAGAACCGCTTCGAACCACGGCCAAACAACCCGAGGTTTTGACTTCGAAGTGCACTGGCTGTGGTCTGTGCGTAAAGCATTGCCCATATGATGCAGTAGCCATTGTAGGCGGAAATGCCCGGATAAATCCAGCATCCTGTACCGGTTGTGGCCTGTGTGTTTCTGTATGTCCTCCAGGAGCACTTAGGTTCTAATCACATTCTATTTAAACCTTAAAAGCCAACTTTTCAGCGGAGGTATATCTATGTGGCTCAGCATTGCCTTGCTCGTCGTGATTATTCTATTGCTTGTATGGATCTATTATTCAGGGGGAGGCACTCCGAGGACAAGGGAACTTACCCAGAAAATCCAGGAACTGGAAGAGGAAAATGAAAGTTTGCGGGAGACCAATGAAACCCTTCGTGGTGGCTTGGATTCCACGGCCGAGAAGTTTTCCCACTCAGTGTCTAAAGTAAATGACTTAGTGGAGGAGCTGGTTAGAGTGAGAGATGCCTTAAATGGCTCAAAAAAGGCAAAAGAAATGCTCAAGGAAGATTACGGAGAGGAAGCGGGACGAAATCTCGTCAAAAAAATACTTTCCTCCGAGGAAACCATTAACTCCCCGCTAAAGAGGAGAATAGCACATGAAATTTTTGTGGGGGATATAGGAAGGGAGATTTTGAAAGGCTTGAGGGGAGGAAGGAGCCTGAATAATATTGTGGCTGACGCAGGGGTTCCGCTAAAGATTGGAAAAAGTCGTCTTAGACTTCTAGAGGAAACAGGTTATGTGAATAGTAAATTAAATCTCACGGATTGGGGAGCCGAGGCATTGGAATTATAAAAAGAAGTTTAAGTTCAGGGATTTCTTTCAGGCCTTTTCTAATTTCACATCGACCTTTGTCCCACCGAGTTCCGAATCCCTTATCTCTACGTCCCCTCCATAACTTTCGGCTATTTTTTTGACGAGATATAAACCCAGACCTGAGCCGGCATCTTTTCCCTTCTTGTATCCTTTTTCGAGGACTTTCTCCTTCTTTTCATCGGGAATGCCTTTTCCGTCGTCCTCGAATGATAAGGTAATTTCCTCCCCATGGTCGCGGGTTGAAATCCTGATTTTGTTGCCCTTTGAGTGCCTGATTGAATTTTCTACCACATTTGAGTATAGCTCCTTAAGTAAGGGCCCAGCTCTAACTTTTTCTTCAGGCTTCTCATAGATTATTTCAATATTATTTTTTCTAGCCAAATCTCTCTCTTCCTTGATTACTTCTTCCAGAATAAATCCGAGATCCATTTTTTCCATCTCGGCTTTCCTAACCTTGTGAAGCGTCCTGATTTTTTTGATTAGTTCTGCACTTTTCTTATTACATTCACTAGCGCTCTCAAGATATTCTAGTTGTTTTTCGGAAAGGCCTGTATCCAGAAGGGCCTCATGATAACCATTTATGAGATTCGCCTTGTTGTAAAGGTCGTGTCTGAGTAGTGAATGTAAAAAATCCTCTCTCTCCTGAGCCTTTTTTCTCTCGGTAATGTCCTTCGAAATTATAACTACATTATTTACTTCTCCCGTTTCGAGGTCTTCTACTGGACTGAATGTTCTCAGGAACCATTTGTCCTTACTACTCTCCCTGTACTCCTGCTTTAGAGATTGTCCCGTCTCAAATACTTTTCTTACTTTTTCTGAAAATTCTCTACTTTCTTCCTCCGTGTGGAAATCTTGAAATCCATTTCCAATTACCTCTTCTCTTTCCTTTTCCAATCGATTCAGTAATTCATCATTGACTAGGATATATCTACAATTTTTATCCACCATATAAATGGAATCATCGGATCCCCTCAGTAGAGATCTTAGTTCAGCCCTCTCTTCTTGGAGTTTTTTCTCCATCTTTTTCCGTTCTGTTATATTTCTGGCAATCGCCAATGCTCCGATTACTTCATCATCCGCTCTCAAGAGACTGGCGTTAATTTCCATAAAGATATCTTCCCCATCCGTGGTCTCGAATTTTGTTGTGAAGGGAGAGAAGCTTTCGTCAATCTCATCCCCGAAATTTTTTTCGAGCTTCTCTCTTTCTTCTCCGGGAATAAAGGGAGCTTGCCTGAGTTTATTTCCTACGACTTCCCCCCTACTGTATCCCATCAACTCCTTGAATTCCTCATTAATACCCTCTATTCTCCCCTCTTTGTTCATAAGGAGGACAGCATCCGGAGCCGTCTCAAAAAGGTGCATGAGCCTGTCTTCTGTCTTCTTACGTTCCGTAATATCACGATTGATGGAGAGCGATGCCTTTTCCCCCTTGTACTCGATAGGTGTGACTACCACCTCCGTCCAATATTCTGAACCGTCTTTCTTCCGTTTCTTTTGAAGGAATGTTATGGTTTCCCCTTCTGATAATCGATCATCAACAGGTTTTTGACCAGTAACTTTACTTCCATCCACAGCTAGGTCTTCGATTATGTTCATTTCGAGGAGTTCCTCCCTCGAGTATCCCGTCTGCTCTTCGGCTGCCGGATTCACCTCAAGGATTTTTCCTTTATCTTCACCACCAACCTTTGTGACGAAAACGGCATCACCTAAGTTCTCAAAAAATCTTCTAAATCTTTCCTCCGCCTTTCTCAGGTCTGTAACGTCCCTGGCAAAGCCACAAACTCCCGTAATCTCTCCATCCTTGTTCTTCAACGGGACTTTGTTAGTTTCAAAAAAACGTTTCTTTCCTCCTACGGTTAGTTCATCTAGGCTAGTGATACTTTTGCCTTCTTCGAGAACTTTTTTATCCTTCTTCCTGGCTTCTCTCGCTTCTTCCTCGGAGAAAATATCCTCATCCTTTTTGCCAATTATATCATCCATGGATAGGCCGAATTTTCTAGTAAAGGCCTCATTAGCTTGGGTATAATACCCCTCCTCATTTTTTGTGAATATAATCTCATCAGAAGCATTAAATACTGCATCTAACTTTTTCTCTCTATTTTGGAGTTTTTCTTTTCCCCTCCAATGCCTCACTTCTTGCTCAATCGCTTGGGATAGGACTCCGTATTGGGATTTCGGGTCACCACCTTTCTGGAGGTATCGATCAGCCCCAAGATTAAGAGCTTCTATCGCGACCTCCTCCCTGCCTTTTCCAGTGAAAACTATGAATGGTATATCGCTTTCCCAATCCTTTCGAAGGGTTTCTAAGAACTCAAGCCCATCCGTCTCCGGCATCTGATAATCCGAGACGATTGCGTCAAAATCACTTTCATCGAGTTTTTCCAGTCCCTTTTCAGCAGAAAGAGCTGTTTCGATTTCAAGACCATTACCTTCTCTTTCGAGGAAAACCTTTGCTTGATTTAGCAAGTCAGGTTCGTCGTCGACAAGAAGGATTTTTAGATTGTCCATATTAGATGTACCTTGTTTTATAAATGACCATTAAATGTGTCTTATTTTTAAGATAAAAGTTTTCTCAATCTGTGATTTAGAATCATTTACCCATATCAAAGCTTTTTCTGGGTTTATTCGGAAATATATTTCCGGGAAGGGCATATCCCTTAATAGAGAAATAACCTATTCTAAGATTAAACTGTCTAATTATATCCCATTAAGGAGTTGGGATTTAATGAACGTATATAAAGTAATTACAGGTTTGTTCTTTTCTTCTTTTTAGCATATATGATATAACTTTTCGGAAACAAATTGTTTAGGCTATTTTCGACATTTTTCCAGAATTTGGAATTATCAGCGCTCTCGAGGAATGAGTGATAAAGGCTGGGTAGGAGATTGTCTTCCTCTTCAATCCCAAATATGGCTCTGAGAAGCCAATATAAAAAGTGGAGAGAATGGCCCGCGTCCGTTCTCCAAATTTCAAATCCATTTTTCTCAACTATTTCTTTCAACTCGCCCCGTGTGAATACGTGAATATGCCCCCCCGGCTTGCCTAGATATTCTTCGGCGAGATACTCATAGAGAACCTCCGAAAACCAAGACGGCACGCTGATAGCTAATTCTCCAGAGGGTTTTAATACTCTATTAATTTCTTCAATGCAATCTTCTACCTCTGGAATGTGTTCTAGAACTTCCGAACATACAACTTTGTCTATCGACTCGTCGGGAAATGGGAGCTTCAGGGCATCCCCCCGTAATATATGGATGG
Organism: Hadarchaeota archaeon (SeqCode); assembly: GCA_964399085.1. Taxonomy (GTDB): domain Archaea; phylum Hadarchaeota; class Hadarchaeia; order Hadarchaeales; family JAGGTB01; genus CAYLJV01. The sequence continues at coordinate 28,517 of CAYNPN010000017.1, forward strand.
AGTTACCATTGTGATCGCTACTTTGTCCCCTTATTTTGTATTTTAGTTCAGAAAGACGGTCTTCATTCATGTCTAAGGAAATTATGGTGGCTCCGTGAATCTTTTTTGAAAGAGAATGCCGTCCATCTCCGCATCCCACGTCTAACATAATCTCTTCAGACTCAATCTCAAATAAATCAAAGTCAATTGTTTGCATCATTCTTGGCCTCTTTGTAAACCTCTACAACATCCTTGGCTGCTTCCCTCCAAGTAAAATTATTTTCAACTTTTTCGCGTCCTCTTTTTCCCATTTCCTTCCTTTTTTCGGGGTCCTCCATTACTTCCGACAATCCATCAGTAAGTTTCTCTGGATTTTTAGGCGGAACGAGGATTCCCGCTTCCGAAGAGACTATTTCGGATAAGGCTCCAGAGGTAGTGGCTACGAGAGGTGTTCCGCAGCTCATGGCTTCTATTGCGGGCAGTCCGAATCCCTCATGTAGTGAGGGGACCACGACTGCGGTTGCAGAATTATATTCCTCGACTAACTCCAAAGTTTCAACTCTTCCCAGAAAATCCACTTTTTCGTCGAGATTGTGTTTTCTGATTAATCTCTTCGTATATTTTGAGTCGGGAGAGTTTCCATTAACCACTCTCAGCCTGAAGTCCTTTCCTCTTTTCATCAAATCTTCCAACGATTGTAGAAGGACCCTAAACCCCTTATGTCTGTTTTCAGTTTCTCCTACAAAGAGAAATTCCGGCACATCGGAATTTTCTCCACCCTGTACTTCGTCCCCGAGTTCTTCCCCGCCCTCCCCGTTAGGGAATTCTCCGTTTCGATTTTGAGGTTTGAATAATTTCTCATCGATACCGTTTTGAATGACTTCTATTTCCTCTGCAGGCACCCCAAAATGTTTCTCTATATCTTTCACACTGGCTTTGCTTACAGTTATTATTCGATCAAATGCTCGAATTGAAATCCTTTGCATAATCAATGGATAGTAAAGGATATTGAGTAGTTTGCCCAAGAAAGTTTTAGATTCATTTATGCTTTTCTCCCGGTCTATTTTGAGTGGATGATGTACTGTGGCTATCTGGGGTACTCCAAGCGATTGAGTTATCAAGAAACCATATCCCAAGCATTGATTATCGTGAATTACATCGAATCCTATTTCCTCGTGGAGGTCCTTAATTTCGTCTATTGCCCTCAGGCTAAATCCCAGTATTTCTGGAAAATTCCCGATTTGAGTTGCTGCCCATTCGTAGAGATTAAGTGGGTGGAAAATCTCTTTTAGTTCCAATTCTTTAAATGCTTCAGAATCTTTTTCGAAGAAATTTGGATTGGGTATTTTATGTAAGGTTACTCCGTCAGGATTGTCTGGATATGGTGGTCCTGCAACCAGATGTACTTCATGCCCCAGTCTGGCTAGGGCTCTGGTCAGATAATAAGAGTAGATACCCTGTCCTCCACAATACATACTCCCTCGATAGGTGGTAAAGCAGATTTTCAACCAGATCCCCCTTTCTATTCTATTTCTTCGGAGGCTTTACTTTGACCTAAAGACTCGGTAGCATTATGAGAAATGTCTCCCCTCCCCTTTTCTTCCTCTGCTTTCTGAAGGGAAGTTGTTTCAGAACCAATATTTTCTATTCTCCCTAGCCTCCAAGCATGTTCTAAGATAGCAGTTCCCACTCCTCGTGCCATATCGGTCAATTCAAAGAGGTCCTTTCGGTCATGATCTTTGAATCCGATGTAAGTCTCTCGGGAGTCTACTTTATCATCTAACCAGTTTGGAATTAACAAATCTACTTGAGCTCCCCAGCCATCTCTGATAGGAACTTTCTGCAGAAGTTCAGTTTTCCCAGCAAATTCTCCTGTTAAGGGTTGATTAACCTTTATTTCCGGGAAAAATTTCCTAAAGAGGGGCTTGGCAGTCAACTCTGTTACCCTTCCTCCCTCCCGGTCAAAGTTTCCTATAACAAAGTCAGCCCCGTTCCTGACAGTATCAACTAATTTTCCAATCATTTCCGGTTTTATATTTAGGATATCTGCATCCATCAGAATGGAGATAGGATTTTCGGCTATACTCAATCCTATTCTGATTGCTTCCCCCTTCCCACCATTCGGCTGTGTAACTACCCGGGCTCCTTCATTTTCAGCAATTTGATAAGTCTTGTCCTCGCTTTTCCCATCTACAACAACTACCTCGTCGATCGAATCACAGTTAAAACCCGCTCTGATGGTCTTCCGAATTGACGACTGTTCATTCAAGGTAGGAATTATAAAAGATGCTTTTTTCTTTTCTCTTTCTTCCATGCAATTTTCCCTTACTATGTAGCGTTCTTATGTTTTTCGAAAATTCAAATTATTTATTTTCATTTTAGAATCGTGAATTTAATTAATTTCCGGTATGTTCTCCTATTATCTTTTTTGAATAGATGATTGAGGGGGAAATTCTTTGATTTACAAAATCTCGCCAGAAATTCCACTTGCTTCAGCCGTGGGAGAAGTCAGAGATAAGTGGTAGATTAACATTTAATAGGACTCTCTTTATCTCTGACTCCAAATTAACAGTATTATGATTATATACAATATTCCGATCTCTCATAGCCCAAAATACTTATATGGTTCGTGAGGATAGAACAATAAAATTTTCCAAACTTTTGGAGTAAAATAGGAGGTGAAAAAATGGATTTTGAACTAACGGAAGAACAAAGAGATATCAAAAGAGCGGCGGCCGAATTCGCAGAAGGTGAATTCGAAGATATAGCTCAAGAATGCGATCGTGAAGAAAAGTTCCCCGAAGACGTCTGGAAGAAGGCTTGCGATTTAGGCTTCATAGGTGCTTCAATCCCTGAGGAATATGGGGGCGGTGGCATGGGTATTATGCCCATGGTACTTATGATGGAAGAATTTTGGAGAGTTGACCCTGGCTGTGGACAGATTTTATCTGCCACTTTCGGTTCGGAAATGATAATGGCCCATGGTTCCGAAGAACAGAAGGAGGAGTATCTCCCACCTCTTTGCAATGGAGAGGCGATTACGGGAGCGGCTATAACTGAACCGGAAATGGGAACCGATGTGGCAGCTGCTTCCACCAGAGCTGAAAAGGATGGTGACGAATGGGTGATAAATGGGAACAAGCAATTCATTACAAACGGAACGATTGCAGATTATCTAGTCGTTTTCTGCCTGACTGACCCTGATGCCGATTCACGTCATAGAAGACATTCGGTTTTTATTGTTGAGACCGATCAAGATGGATTTACTGCTGATAAGCTAGATGGTAAGTTGGGAATCAGAGCCTCTCCCACGGCGGAGCTAGCCTTCAACGATGTCAGAGTCCCAGAAAAGAATTTGGTTGGTGATCGAGGGAATGGCTTCATGTACTTTATGGAATTCTTTAATGAAACTAGATTAGGTGTTGCTGGTCAAGGAGTCGGCTTAGCACAGGGTGCATTGGATGAGGCTTTGGAATACGCTCAAGAGAGAGAAACTTTCGGGCAGCCCTTGTCCGAGCATCAAGGAATTAGATGGAAGCTGGCTGAGATGAAAACTAAAGTTGAAGCTGCAAGATATCTCACTTACAAGGCAGCATCAGGCGCTGGAGAAGGCAATCCAGATCCAGGTGATGTGGCTATGGCAAAGTACCACTCCGGTAAAACTGCTGTGCATTGCGCCAATGAGGCCCTTCAAATACATGGTGGATACGGATACATCGACGATTACAAGGTGCAGAGGCTCTACAGAGACGCAAAGATTCTCGAGATTTACGAAGGTACTAGAGAGGCAGAGTTGATGACCGTCGCAGACTGGGGACTCGGAATATAATTAGGAAGCCACAAAGAAGAAGTATGCGGAGCACTGGTTGGAGCTCTCATGATATTAGGCCCAGTGATGTGTAAAGAGAAAATGAAAGATACAGATGCATATGACTGAGTAGTGGAGGAACTGTTGATTATACAGATAATCAAAGAAAAATAAAAGGAGATTTCACTTTTGAGAATAAATTGGAGAGCAAGAATTCCAGAGAAGTTCACGTACAATTGTAAAGAATTCTTAAGCTCGATTCCGTTTTTTTTAATAAGGGAAGCCGACCAGAAAACTTGATGACAAAATTTGAGCTAATCCATGTGCTCCGCCCACTCTATCTTCCGAAAGATTCGCTCGTAGGCGATTTCAACGGAGACTTGATGTTGCAAGATTTTATCCTCTTCGATAGGGATTATTCTTTCCGTTGGGGAGTTGGTGAAAGGTGTTTTAAATAAAAGAAAAATGGTGAGTGTTGACGGGAACCTTCACGCCGCCATGCCTCCCAGCGACGGGTATTTTCACGAAATAGTCACAAATATCTGATTCACATTCTTGAACGTCTATCAAATCCTTTCTAATAGAAATGGGATACTCCCTTCCCTCCTTGATTTTCCTGTAGTATCTCCCCGCCTGTTGTTTGTTCGGCGGGTAGAGTTCGACGTCCTCGTTCCCGCGTAAAAACTTTTGAAGATTTTCGAACTCC